>JAZFUS010000125.1:0-4111 GCA_036447315.1 Dehalococcoidia bacterium | reverse complement strand
ACCTTGATGCTACCGTCGGGGTACAGTGGGGCGATCACCTTGCCCTCGAGTCCCACCATTTTACGGGCGCCGGTAATCTGGTCTTCGCGCATCATCGGTATCACCGCCCTCTGCCTGAAAAATGCCTGCGCGAGCCAAAGGATGACCAGGATGATGGCCAGGGGTAGGGGAACGGATATGTCCAGAAAGTTCAGGACGATCCAGGCCACCAGGACGACGGCTACGTCGTCCAGCATCATTACCGCCAGGGTGAGCCAGTCTTTCATGGCGCTATGCTTTCCGTTCATGACATACCCTACCGGCCCTGGCTAGGGGCTTCCCCATTTCTGTGAGTACCTCTCCCGGGCCTCGGGGTTGACCAGGCCGCGGGGCCATTCACCACGCAGCACACTGAATACGTTTTCCTCCACCCCTCGGCGCAGGTCGGCCATGGCCTCATCCGAGAACTGGGCGGTGTGGGCGGTGAGGATGACATTCTCCATATCGAGAAGGGGGCTGCCGGGGATGGGGGGTTCGGGGTCGGTGACATCCAGGGCCGCCCCGGCGATCCGGCCCGCGGAGAGGGCGGCGCAGAGGGCATCTTCATCCACCAGGCCCCCCCGGGCGGTGTTTATCAGGAAAGCGGTGGGCTTCATCTGCTCGAATTGCTTCTGCCCCAGCAGTTTCATATTATCGGCGCTCTGGGCGGCATGGACCGAAACATAGTCCGATTCCCCCAGAAGCTCCCCCAGTTCCATCAGCTCCACCCCCAGGTCCCGGGCCGTGTCCCGGGGTACAAAGGGGTCGTGGGCCAGCACCCTAAGGCCCAGGGCCTGGGCCTTGGGGGTCAGGGTCCGGGCGATGCGACCGAAGCCCACCAGCCCCAGGGTCTGGCCCCGGAGCCGGGGCAGGGGGGGCATGATGTCGTGACGGATGCGGGGCTTCTCCAGGGAGTCCCATTTCCCCTCCCTTACCGCATCCACGATTCTGATCAGCTTGCGGTTGCAGGCCAGGATGAGGGCCAGGACATGGGAGGAGACCTCATCCTGGCAGTAATCGGGCACATTGGCCACCAGGACCCCGTGCTCGGTGGCGGCGGCCACATCCACACCCTCGAAGCCGATACCCACCACGCTTATGAGCCTCAGGCTGGGAAGCCTCTGGATCACCCCCCGGCTGTAGGGCTGCATAGCGGTGATCACCGCCTCGGCCTCCCCGGCGGCAGCGACGATCTCGTCCTCTGTGGCGCAGGGTTGGTGAGCGAAACCGGCCCCCAGTTTAAGGTAAGCATCCTCATCGGCGGGGATGCCGGGATAGCGAAACATGGTCATGACTACCTTACGGGGCATGTTGGCCTCCCGCTCAACCCCTCTGGTTGTCCACCAGGCTCATCCCATGGTGCAGGGCCTGTTTGTTGAGGCGCAGGGCCTTCTCCTTGCCGCTGAACCGCTTCTCCAGCTCCCCCTCGATAAGCTCTGTGGGGACGGCGCCGGTAAGAGCCAGATAGGCCCCCAGCAGGAAAAGGTTGGAGGTCTGGATCTCCCCCAGCCCCATGGCTTCCTCCACCGCGGGAATGGTGACCGTCCGGATATCCTGTCGTGAAATTTTATCCCCGAGATCGGCGCTTTCGGTGATGAGGATTCCCCCTGGTTTTAGCCGGCTCTCGAAGGCCTTGAGCTGGGAGGCGTCCATAACCACCAGCACCTGGGCCTGGGTGAGGATAGGGGAGGCAATGTCATCGTCGGAGAGGATCACGGTACACTCGCTGGGTCCTCCCCGCATGGCCGCCTGATAGCTGGGAAACCAAACGACGTTTCGGTACCGGGCCATGCCCGCCTGGGCCAGGAGGAGGCCGGCGGTGAGCACGCCTTTGCCGCCCACTCCCGTCATTATTACATCGTGTCGGGGGGCACCCTGTGTTGCCATGGCCTCCTCTGTTCGGCTAAGCGATGCTGTCCACGTTTTTGAATTCACCCAGGGGGTATTCGGGGATCAGCTTGTCCTGTATGAAATTGAGGCACTCTACCGGGTTGAGCCTCCAATCGGGGGGACAGGCGGAAAGGATCTCCAGGAGGCTTAAGCCCACATTATCTATTTGCTTCTGCAGGGCGGCCTTCAGGTATTTCTTGGTGCGCGTGTAGTTGGCGGGGGTGTGCACGGAGGTCCGGGCCGTATAGGCCACCCCCTTGACGGTAGCCAGCATCTCAGGGATATGCATGGGGTAGCCGGTGCTCGGGTCCCGTCCCTCCGGAGTGGTGCTGGTGACCTGTCCCAGCAGGCTGGTGGGGGCCATCTGGCCGCCGGTGGTGCCGTAATTGATGTTGTTCGCTATGATTATGGTGATCTTCTCCGCCCGGGCCGCGGCGTTGATAAGGGGGCCGGCCCCGATCGAGATGGCGTCGCCGTCCCCTTGATAGGTGGCCACGATGGGCCTCCCCTTGAGCGACCTCTTGATGGCGGTGGCCACATCGGGGGGGCGGCCGTGGGCGGTGACCAGCCCGTCAAAATTCATCATGGGAAAGATCCGGGCGCCGCAGCCGATGCCGGCCACGATAACCATCCGGTCCTCGATCCCCATCTCCTCGACAACCTCGGCTATGAGGCGCTCGATGATGGGGTGATGACATCCGGGGCACTGGCGCGCCCCTGCCGGATGGCGCGTCCAGAGCTTGGGTGTTCCGGAGACCCAGGCCTTTTCCGCCGCTACGGCCATGGTTTTAATCCCCCTTGTAGAGCTTTTCTATCTCTTCTAAGACCCGGCCGGGCAGGATCATGGCCGCGTCACTGATCCCCTGGCGGGCCAGCATTCCCAGGAAGTGGACGGGGGCCTTGCCCTCGGCCCCCAGGCGGACATCATCCACCATCTGGCCCAGGCTATCCTCCACCGCCAGCAGCTCGCTGCCCCCCTGGGCCAGCTCGTTGACCGCGCCATAGGGGAAGGGCCACACCGTGGTGGGGCGGAGCAGGCCCACTCGCAGCCCCTTATTCCGGGCCCAGACTACCGCCTCCTTGGCCACCCGGGCGGTGTAGCCGTAGGCCACCAGGTTGAGCCGGGCGTCCTCTGTCAGATAGGACTCATAGCCCGTTTCCAGGGCCATGGCTTTATATTTCTTGTCCAGGGCCTCGATGAGCTGGGTAAAGCTGGTATAGGGCTCAATGGGGATCTGCCCCTGGCCGCAGGAGATGAGCCGGCGCTGCCCGTCCTGACGGGTCTCCTTGCCTCCGATGGCCCAGTCCTTCTCCGGCACGGGGCCGAAGTCCCGGGTCGTTACCTCCACGGGCTCCGCCATCTGACCGATGACGGCATCGGTGAGCACCACCACCGGGTTGCGGTACTTGTCGGCCAGATAGAAGGCCCGCTGCACCAGGTCGCAGTTCTCCTGTACCGAGGCCGGGGCCAGGACGATGGTTTTGTATCCCCCGTGGCCACCCCCTCGGGTGGTGGAGAGATAGTCGGTCTGGGCGGTGCGGGTGGTCCCCTGTCCGGGCCCCGCCCGCTGCACCAGGACGACGACGCAGGGAAGCTCGGCATTGGCCAGGCAGGACATGCCCTCCTGCATCAGGCTCCAGCCGGGGCTGGACGTGGAGGTCATTACCCGCAGCCCGGTAGCGGCGCCCCCAAAGAGCATGTTGATGGAGCCGGTCTCGGACTGGGACTGGACAAAAACACCGCCCCGCTTGGGCAGCTCCCGGGCAAACCACTCGGTGATCTCATTTTGCGGGGTTATGGGATAGCCAAAAAAGGTCGTGCAGCCCGCCGCCGTCGCTCCCAGGCACACCGCCTCGTTGCCCTGGACCAGGATCTTCTCTGCTGCCTTGGTTGTCGACAAATTACTTACCTCGGAGATGGTGATTTGCCCGCGTTAAGGCTATAGACCTCGAGGGCGAAGTGGGGGCACATCCTGCCGCAGATGCCGCAGGCGTTGCAGGCTTCCGGGTCGGAGAACAGGGGAAGAAGATAGCCCTGAGGGGTGAAGCGGTCTCCGGGAACGGTGATGCAGCCCCGGTTGCAGAAATGGGCGCACAGGCCGCACCCTTTGCAGTACTTTTCATCTATGGCTATCTCGCCCCGGGCCATGTTTTCGACCTCCGGAAGGAATGAGAATCAGGGATACGCCTAATCATAGCACTT
>JAZFUS010000124.1:0-3475 GCA_036447315.1 Dehalococcoidia bacterium | reverse complement strand
CAACGGGGTCCGAAGCTCATGGGAGATGCTGGAGATGAATTCTGTCTTCAGCCGGTCCATCTCCCGCATCGTTTGAAGCCCGCTGACCTCCTCCATCGCCTTTTCCAGCTCACCCGTCCTCTCCGCGACCTTTTCTTCCAGTTCAGCGTTCCAGCCCTGTATCCGGTCCATGGACTCCTTGAGACGCAGCCGCATGTCCTCCAGGCTCTGCCCCAGGAGCCCGATCTCCCCACCCTCCGTGAGCTGGATAGTGGCGGACAGGTCCCCCTCCGCGATATCCTGGGCGGCTTCGGTGAGGACCTTGACCGGGCGCACCAGGCGGCGGGCGCCGATAAGGGTGACCGACAGGATGGCCGCCAGCATGAGACCGCCCAGAAGAATAATACTGTTCCGCAGGTTTACGACGGGGGCAAAGGTCTCCGTGGCATCGCCCCCCAGGCCGAGCCCCCAGTCAGCCATGGTCAGGGGAACGAAGGCCATGACGTGCATGGTTTTCGCCTCTCCCTCATAGTGCTCATAGGGCACCGTTTCCACCCCTATGAGGTTCTCGTCCATCATCCTCTTATAGAAGTTTACGTGCTCTCCGGGCTTCAGGAAAACCCCGGGGTAGGTTGAAGCCAGCACCATCCCCCGTTTGTCTATTATCTCCGCGTGGCCGGTCTGGCCCAGGTTCCGGGCCAGGTCAATGGGTCTGCGGAACTCAGAGCTGGAGAGGTCTATGAATCCGCTGAGCATGGACATGAGCCGGCCCTGCTCGTTCATGACTGGTATGGTAAGGGCCACCCCCGGGGACCCGGTCCTGGGGTCTATGAAGGCTTCGGATATGCTTCTCCGGCCCTGCTCGATGACCCGGCGGATATAGGGCTTTGCCGAGTGATCGGCATTTATCAAATTGGCATCATAGGGCTCCGTTAAAATTACCTGACCGGTGGCATCGTAAAAGATAACGCCCAGGGAAAGCGTGCCCACCCTTCCATAGGCATGGGCCAACATGTGGTACTCTTCCTCCAGGTTGGCGGCCAGGGGGTCGAAACGGGCGAAAGTCGTCGCTTTCTCCAGCTCGTGAAAGGCCCGGGCCAGCATGGCGTCGGTCTGGTTAGCCGCCATCTGGGTAAGGGTCTGTCGCTCGTGTAACATCCGCTCCGTGCTATCGTTGACCATGCTCATACTGAGAACGCTGAACACGGTGAAAAAGAGCAGGAAGCCCAGGGCAATCGTCAAGCCCAGCCTCGGCCAAAGACCCAGATTATGGAGGAGGTTCGAGAGGCGGCCCGGTTTATTCATGGGAATTTCCCTTGAAAGACGCCATATTATGCGCCTTACCCAATATTGTTATAAAATCCTAATCTTGATTTACATGATTATCCTTTTCTTGACCCCGGGTGTCAACCGGCAGCGGATTTTGGAGGCGGCCGACGGGCCCACAAAAAAGTGGGACCAGGCATATAGCCCGGCCCCACGTCTATTGCGGAAGCCCTCCTCACGGGGAGTCCCCGAATTACCCCCGGCTGTCGCCCCCGGCGCACCCGGGACCTCGCCCTGCCCGCCTATTTAAAATATCTTTGAAGCAGGCCCTGGAGCATGTTGGCATGTCGGCCTTCATCGCGGCTGGATTCATCGAATACCTCATGGACCTCATCGCTGGCCTCTGTCTTGGCTTTGATGGCGGCCTCCCTCTTCCCCCTGTTGGCGCCCTGCTCCCCGGCCAGCATGGTCTGCAGGTTCGTCTTGGTGCTGCTGGAGACCTTGCCGTTGAGAAGGGCATACCGGGCGGCGTGCTGGGCCTCTTCAAAGCCGATGGTTTTGAGGACCTCTCCCACCTCCGGGAAGCCCTCCTGCTGGGCTATACGGGCCATGGCCAGGTAAAGCCCCACCTCGCCGGTTTCCCCCTGGAAATTCGCCTCCGCCGCCTCCTCCAGAGGGGTCCCCTTGGCCTCTCCCAATTTGTTTTCCTGTATCAGGGATGTCATTTTGGATTCCTCCTTTTAATTTGTCCGGACCGCTCCGGCCCTGCTGGATTGCCGCTGCCGGTTGCTATACATTGTAGGTAGCTTCCGGGCCCGTGTCTGCGACCTTTGTCGCAAAATCGCCTCTTTCTTTAACGGAGCTCTTCGCCCCTGCCGGAGAGCCCCCAACCTCTGCGCTTGCCGGGTTTGCCTGCATTAGCCGGTCCCTGTAGTGGACTTTGACGGCCCTTGTTGCTATAGTCATGTCTGAAATAGGGGATACCTGCGGGAAGGGACCGCGGGCCCGGGGATCATGCCCGGGGGAGGACGTAATGAAAGACGTGGAGCGGTTTTGGAACCCTCTTTTGGAGACCATGCCCAGGGAGCAGCTGGACAAGCTGCAGCTGAAGAGGTTCCGTGAGACGATGCGGTGGGCGATAGATAGTTCACCCTTCTATCGGCGGAGGTATGAAGAGGCCGGCGTGGTCCCGGAGGACATAGGGAGCCTCGAAGACGTGAGCAGGGTCCCCATGATAAGTAAGGATGATATGAGAATGGCCCAGGAGGAGGAGAAGGTACACCATCTCTATGGAGGACTCCTCGGTGTGCCCGCAAATGAGGTCACCACTTTTCACCAGACCGCCGGGACCACCGGGAGGCCGCTGTACGTCCCCGATACCTTTGCCAGCTGGCAGGACCTGGTGGAGGTGTGGTGCTATGTCCTGTACTCCATGGGCTTCAGGAATACGGACCGGGTGTATATACCCTTCAATTACGGCGTATATATCGCCTTCTGGCTGGGGCACTATGCGGCGGAAAAGATCGGCTGCGAGGTGGTGCCCGGGGGTGGTGCCGATACCCGGGCCCGGATCAGCAAGATGATCGAGGTAAGGGCCACGGCCGTTATGAATACACCCACCTACGGGCTGCACATGGCGGAGGCGGCCCGGGAGATGGGGATCGACCCGGCCCGGGACCTCCATGTGGAGAAGATGCTCTGTGCCGGGGAGCCCATGCCGGAGCCCACCAGGCTGGAGCTGGAGAGGCAGTGGGGGGCCGATGTCCTCGACCACGTCGGCGCCGCCGAGGTGGGGGGTTGGGGCTACATGTGTACCGAAAAGAGGGGCCTGCACGTGCTAGAGTCGTGTTACCTGTTGGAGGTAGTCGACCTCGAGACGCTCTCCCGGCCGGTGCCCCCGGGGGAAAGGGGGGTAGCCGTGGTGACCGCCTTAGGCCGGAGGTCTTTCCCCTGTATCAGATACAACCTCAAGGATGTGGTGACCTCGAGCGACAGGGAATGCAACTGCGGGCGGACCTTCAAGCTGGTGGAGAGTATCAGCGGGCGAACGGACCACCTGACCAAGATCAGGGGGGTGTTATTCTCTCCGGTGAGCGTGGAGGAGGTGGTCAGGGATAAATTCCCCCAGGTCGCCGAGTTTGAAACCGTGGTCAGCAGGCCCAGGATTCAGGACGAACTCGTGGTCAGGGTGGAATTGCACGAAACGCCGGGTCCGCAGGAGCTTCGGGAT
>JAZFUS010000123.1:0-9295 GCA_036447315.1 Dehalococcoidia bacterium | reverse complement strand
TCGAAGACGCACCTGGGGGTGACGCAGAGCCGGGGCCCCTCGGTGGTTATCCCCGCCCGCTCCCTGCCCCCGGGCCCGTCCAGGTGTCCCGCCCCGGAGATGAAGTCCACCTTCTCCACGAACACCCTCTTATCGTGGTGGATGGGATAGAGGTAGAAATGCTTGCCGGTGGTGGTGGCGGCGGCGAACACCAGCCCCGGCCCCCGGAGGGTGGGTTTCTCCCAGTCGCCGACGAAGTGGAGGTTGAAGTTGCCGTACTTGTCGATCTGGAGGCCGCTGTAGAAGAACCAGTCCAGCCCTCCCCTCTCTGAGTCGCGGAAGATATCGCCGAAGTTGCGCAGGGCCTCGCAGCGGCGGGTGAGCCGGTAATCGCCGACGTCGTGGACGATGGCCGATACCTGGGGCTGCATCCCCGGCGGGGCCATGATCTGGAGGTTGGGCGCCTGCATCTTCTGGGCCAGGAGGCAGGCCGCCCAGGGGATCTCCGCCCGGACCCCGCCCACATGTCCCCGTTCCCAGTCTCCCAAGTCCCGGGCCAGGACCACGACCATCTGCTCGTAGGGGCTGTAGTCCATCGCTTTCCTCTCTAGACGGGCACGGTGAGCTGGCTTAGCCTTTTCAAACCGCCCACCACTTCCAGGTAGTCCAGGTGCGTTTCCGGCTCGTAAATATGCTTCTTGAGGTAGCCGGGAAAGGCCTCCGGGTCCTCATTTTTGAGGTTCTGCCGCCCCAGCCGCACGTACTCTATGAGGTGGTCCTCGTCCTGCATGTGGATCATGTGGCTGGCGCAGGGGTGGGCCCCGTAGGGAAGCTCCACCACCATGGTGACGAATACCCCGGGGATGGCGGTGAGATAGGGCTCGCTGAGCACCCGGCTATTGCTTACCAGGCGGTCCACGGTAACGATGACGGTATCCGTGGCCCGGGCCATGGTGGGGTCAAGCCAGTAGGAGCCCAGGAATCGGATATTCCCGTATTCATCGGCCTCCTGAGCGTGGATGAGGGCCACATCGATGTCAAATGCTTTAACCGCCACCAGTTTTTCCTCTCCCCACGGAGGGGTATATTCCTTGAGCAGGGGGTTGATGTTGATGTAATCGGTGCCTTTGGGCGACCGGAGGGGGTGGTAGGGCATCCCCTCGGCGGCGGCCATGAAGCCGCCGGCCACGATGGCCTCGTCGCAGACGACGGCGTCGACCTCACCCTGCTCCACCGCTTTGCGGAAATTGGGGGCAAAGCCGAGATACTCGAAGCCGCAGTAGGCGTGGTGGGTCCTCTTCACCAGCCCGGCCCCCACCAGCAGGTCCACGGGGTAGCCCACGGGTGGGGCGGCGAAGGTGGAGAGGTCCTTGACCCCCTTTTTGACGATCTGGCGCACCATGGCGCAGGGGGCGTTCTGGGCCAGCATGCCCCCGATGGCGATGCCCATGCCGTCCTTGATGAGTTCGGCGGCGGCCTCCAGGGTCCCCACCTTGCTGGTCCTGGCTGTGGCCATATCAGGCTCCTTCCGACTTGAGCTTGGCCTCGATATCCCGCAGAAGGGCCTTCTTATCCACCTTCTGGCCCTCGGCCACCGTGGGTAGCTCGTCCACGATCTCCAGCCTCTCCGGGAGTTTATAGGAGGCCAGGTCCGTTTTCTGGAGGAAAGCGACCATCTCATCGAAGGCGATCGTCTTGCCCGGCATGGGCACCACGTAGGCGCAGCACTTCTCCCCCATGAGGGGGTCGGGCATACCCACGATGCTGGCCTGGGACACATTGGGGTGGGACATGATCAGGTTCTCCACCTCGGCGGGGAAGATGTTCTGGCCTCCCCGGATGATAAGGTCCTTCTTCCGGCCCACCAGGACCAGGTTGCCGTGCCGGTTGATACGCCCCAGGTCGCCCATCTTGAACCAGCCGTCCTCGGTCCAGGACTCCCGGGTGGTCTCGGGGTCGCGGAAGTACCCGGAGCCCGAAGCCGCGCTTCTGAGCCAGGCCTCTCCCACCTCCCCCTGGGGCACCTCATTGCCATCCTCGTCCACCAGCTTGAGCTCGATGCCGGGGACGCACTTGCCCACGGTGAGCAGCCGCTCCTCCCTCTCGTCGTCCATGTTGCCGAAGCCGCCGTTTCCCGAGTCGGTGGAGCCGTAGGCCTGGACGATGGGCACTCCCAGCTTCTCCTCGGCCTCCACCCCATCCTGATAGGCCAGGGCGGCGCCCGTTGAGACCACCACGCGCAGGGAGCTCATATCATACTTTTCGAAGTCGGGATGCCGGACCATCATCTGGAGCTGGGAGGGGACCAGGGCGCCTATGGTTACCCCCTCCTCCTGGACCTGCCTGAGGGCGGCCTCGGCGTCGAACCGGTCCAGCATGACCACCTTGGCCCCCACCAGGGGGGCCCCCAGGTAGGCCATGGAGCTGGCCCCCGCCCCTCCGGGGCTGACGATGGCCAGCACATCTTTGTCGGTCAGGCGCAGGGCTCCCGCGAAGGTCCTGGCCTGGAACATCCGGGAGGCGATGGGCCACTCCACGAACTTGGGAAAGCCCGTGGTCCCGGTGGTCTGCCCGATGAGACAGAACTCAAGCGGGGGACAGGCGGTCCGCTCCAGATGGTCCGGGGGATACCTCTCCTCCAGGGGCTCCCGCACCATCTCGCCTATGGAGACGGTGCCCGGGGGGATCTCATCGCCCACCACGAAGATGTGCTTGAGGGTGGGGATGTTGGGCATAAGGTCCTGGATCATCTGGAAGTGGTCGAAGTTGCCGAACTTCCAGGGCATGATGATCCCCACCGTGTCGGTATATTTGATGATGTATTCCATCTCCCGGTGGCGCAGGTTGCGCAGGGCCTGGATGAAGATGAGGCCCGCCTTCTCGCAGGCCACCCGGGCCAGGTTCATCTCGACGTAATTGGGGAGCTGGGCCACCATCACGTCGTCCCTCTTCATTCCCCGCTCCAGGAAGCCCAGGGCCATCCTATCGATCCATTGCTTGCAATCCGCCCAGGTGAGACGGTGGCGTCCGTCCACCAGGGCCACCCGGTCGCCGTACTGGATGGCATTGCGGTCCCAGATTTGGGCGAAGGTGGTGGTATCCCAATACCCCTCTTTTTGGTAGTGGTCAATCATCTCCTGGGTAATGCGGCTTGGTATGGCCATATTCCCTCCTCTACTACAGGCGAATATAGCAGAAAACCCGGGCCGGGACAAGGGCGGTCATTGACATGGTGCCCGGTTTATGCCAACTTATATGGCGTGGGGTGGGGAAGCGGAATCCTGGAACTAAGCGGAAGAAGGAAGGAATATGCCCCGAAAAAGGTTTACCCCCAGTTCCCAGCAGATCGCGGAGCTCATGGAGGTGGCCCAGGGCCGGAAAAAAGCGGACCTGGCCATAGTCAATGCCCGCCTGGTCGACGTCTATACCGGGGAGGTGCTGCCCGACTATGGGGTAGCCATAAAGGGGGAAAGGATCGCCTACGTGGGTCCCAATCCCTCCCTGGCTATCGGCCCCGACACCCAGGTGATCGATGCCGCGGGCAGGACCCTTATCCCCGGGCTTATCGATGGCCATACCCACCTCATGTATTTCTTTACCCCCTATGAGTTTATGAAGCAGGTGATGGCCGGGGGCACCACCACCGTTATCACCGAGAGCCCGGAGCTGGCCTTCATCTGGGGTTACCAGGGCACCCTGAGCTACCTGGCCTCCCTCCGCAACCAGCCCATGAAGATATTTATCACCGCCTCGCCCATGGTAACCCTCAGCCCCCTGGCCGAGGCCCACGCCTTCGGGCCCAAGGAGATTCGCGCCCTGCTCCGGGACGAGGGGGTGGTGGGCCTGGGGGAGTGCTACTGGCTCCCCGCCGTTCAGGGCCATCCCCGCCTGGTGGAGATCTTTGCCGAGGTCCAGAGGTCGGGTAAGGTCATGGAGGGACATGCGGCCGGCGCCCGGGATGACAAGCTGGTGGCCTATATCGCCGCGGGGTTCTCCGCCGATCATGAGCCCATAAGCGACAAGGAGATCAGGGAGCGCCTCCGGCTGGGAATGCACGTCCTGGTGCGGCAGGGCAGCATCAGGAAGGACCTGCATGCCTTGAGCGATATTGTAAAAGAGGGCCTGGACTTGAGGAGGGTGGGCTTCGGGACCGATGGCTTCGACCCCAAGGACATGCTCGAGGGCGGGTATATGGAATCCATCGTCCGCCAGGGCATCGCCATGGGCATTGCCCCCGTGACGGCGGTCCAGATGGCCACGCTGAATACGGCGGAGCACTTCCGCCTCGACCACCTCATCGGCGGCATCTCCCCGGGGAAGATGGCCGATATGCTTATCATCCCCAGCCTGGAGGATATCAGGGCGGAATATGTCATAAGCAACGGGCAGATAACCGCCCGGGACGGGAAGATCCTCATCCCGCCCCGAAAATATCATTTCCCCAAGCGGTCCTTCAACAGCCTGCAGTTTCCCCGGCGGTTCACGGCCGAGGATTTTACCATCAGGACCGGCAAGGGGGACGGCCGGGTGAAGGCCCGGGTGATGGACTGGATCACCGACCTGGTCACCCAGGAGGTCCAGCTGGACGTGAGGGTGCAGGGTGGGGAGATTAAAGCGGATACGGAAGCCGACATCCTCAAAGCCGCGGTCATCGAGAGGGTCCATCGTCCGGGTACCATGGCGATGGGCCTGGTCCGGGGTTTCAAGATGGACAGGGGCGCCTTTGCCACCAGCGCCGCCTGGGACACCGGCGCCATCACCGTGGTGGGGGTGGATGCCGAGGACATGGCCCAGGCGGTGAACCGGGTGGTGGAGCTTCAAGGGGCGGCGGTGGTCTGGGCGGACGGACGGGTTATGGCCGAGATACCCATGCCCCTGGGCGGCTTCCTGACCCTGGCCTCCATCGAGGAAATAGCCGCGCAGCAGAGCGTGCTCTACAAAGCTGTGGGGGACCTGGGAGTCCCCTTCCCGGACCCCCACCTATCCCTGACGGTGCTGAGCTGCTGTGCCATTCCCTTCTTCCGCATGAATGAAGAGGGATACGCCGATCTCAGGAACAACGAGCACGTGCCCCTGCTGGTGGACTGACCTTTATGGGGGCGGGGTTGGGTGGCTTACAAAAACCCATCCTTCAGGGCGAGGATGGCCTCCTCTACCTTCCGGGGGGCGTCCGGTGACTCCTGGTCGAGGGCCTGGAGGGCCTCCTGGACCTGGGCCTCCAGCTCACCCAGGGCGCCACGGACATTGATATAGGCGGTGGCTCGGGCCTCGAGCTTCCTCCTCATCCTCTCCACGGGGTGCGCTCCCAAATATTTCTTGATGATTCCCAGTATTTTCTGCCTGTCCTGGGGCAGCTTCCCCTGGACATCGCCGAGGAGGTTCGACATCTGGTCGCTGACTATGTAGGACTGGCAGTGGAGGCCGCTGATGAGCTCGCCCATTTCCTCCACCACCTCATCCTCGCTCAAGGGCTCAAAATCCCCGCTCTCCCATTGGGGGCGCAGGGCGGTGCCCCGGCGGACGATGAGGCTCCGCAGTCGAATGTAATCGGGGTCTATCTCGCTCAAGACCCGGGCCGTCTCCCGGGCGTGACCCCCGGACATCTTTCTGCCCCCCAGGCCCGGCATGACGTATTCCGAGAGGGATATCCCCGCCTCCTTGATGTTTCTGCCCCCGATAATATGCTCCCGGGCGGTAACCCCCTTCTGCATGTACTCCAGCAGGGGATCGTACCCGGTCTCCAGCCCGACGTGTACCCGCGAGAGGCCGGCCTCCCGGAGCCGCCCCAGCTCCCCGGCCTTTTTCCCGGCCGCGGTCTTCGATCTTCCGTAGGTGGTGACCCGGGTGATGGAGGGTAGCTTCTCCTTCAGGTAGGTCAGGGTCTCCACCATGTCCGGGGTCCTCATGACCAGGCTGTTGGCGTCCTGAAGAAAGGCGGTTTCCCCTCCGGACCCCAGCCACAGGGCCACGTTGCTCACGCAGGGGTTGGCCGGCCCGGAATCGTAGATCATGGCGGCTACCTGGGTGGAGGTCGCCCCCTGCCCCATCTTCGCGGCCATCGCCTGGATCTCTCCGGCGATGGCCTGGGCGGCATCGATATCCCCCTTTATGTCCTCCACGCTCCGGAGCTGGAATTTCTGTCCGCTGTAGGTCCCGCAGAACTGGCAGCGGTTCCAGGGACAATTCCGGGTGGCCCGAATCAGAAGGGAACGGGCCTCGCTGGGGGGCCTGATGGGCCCCATCTCGAAGGACAGCCGGTCCAATCTCTGGAGGCCCTCCGCCAGGTCCGGAAAGCTGGCGGCGATATGGTCTGCGTAGCGCATGTGGAGCCCTTCCTTTTTCCCATTATATTATACCGCCGCCCCTGAGGCCGGGTCTAGCCGCTCGGGCCGCGCAGAATTGAAACGCGCTTCGTGGTGGTGTAAAATGTATGCCGTTCTTCAGGACGCGCATCATACGTTTTGAGAGAGCAGGCATACAACCAGGCAAGGAGGGTATTTTGGCCAAGATAGCAATTGATAGGGAGCTGGACACCAAGGGTCTCCTGTGTCCCCTGCCGGTGGTCAAGTCCAAGCTGGCTATAGAGGAGATGGATTCGGGGCAGGTGCTCAGGATTGAGGCCACGGACAAGGCGTCTCCCGGGGACTTTGTCGCCTGGTGCAAGGAGACGGGCAACGAGTTACTGGAGAGCGGCCATGAGGGTGACGTTTTCGTCTTCGTCATTCAGAAAGGGTAGGTGTAACCATGGCTGAGGAAAAGAAAAAAAAGAGGGTGGCCATCATCGCCTCCAAGGGGAGCCTGGATATGGCCTATCCGCCCCTCATCGTGGCTACCTCCGCCGCGGCCATGGGCTGGGAGGTGGGGATCTTCTTCACCTTCTTCGGGCTGGATATAATCAACAAGAAAAAGTTCAGGAATCTGAAGGTGGCGCCCGTGGGCAACCCGGCCATGCCCGTGTCGGTGCCCAACATCATCGGTATCATCCCCGGGATGACGGCTGTGGCCACCTGGATGATGCGGCGCATGGTGCGCAAACAGAATATGCCCACCATCCCCGAGCTGCTGGACATGACCAGGAAGCTGGGAGGGGTTCGGCTCTTTGGCTGCTCCACCACCATGGGGCTGATGGGGGTACCCGATGAGGACCTGCTGGAGGGGACGGAGTGCGCCGGGGCGGCGGGCTTCCTGGATTTCGCCTCCGAGGCCCAGGTGACCCTTTTTATATAAATATTTAAATACGAGGGGTATATACCGCCCCATAGTGGATTGACAAACCAATTACCTAGGGATACAATGTGCTATTACTAGGTTTGGGTACATGGCTTTTTGTACCCGGCGGATGAGTGACAGGAAACCGGAAATTGAGGGGGGGTGAAGCCGTAGACGATAGTGTGACGCGACCGATTTGAAATGTAACCGGTTTGACTGAAAATCAGGTCCTGAGTGACCTGCTTAAGGAAGGAAGGTTCTTTTGAGGAAATCATTGTATCTGTTGGTTGTACTGGCGGTGGCGGCGACGGTAATGCTGAGCGGCTGTGCCAAGAAGGAAGCCCCGGCCCCGGCACCACCCCCGGCCCCAGTCCCGGCCCCGGCCCCGGCTCCGGCTCCGGCCCCGGCCCCGGCTCCGGCCCCGGCCCCGGCGCCCAAGCTTCCCGCGGTGATCTCTGTCGCCACCGCCGGTGAGGGCAGCACCTCTTGGATTGTGGGGACGGCTTTCTCCAAGATAGTTACCAAGTACACTCCCATGAAGGTGGTGATCGAGCCCGCCGGGTCCTCGGGGAAGTGGACGCCGCTGATGAAGACCGGCGAGATCGACTTCGGCATGCACTGCTCGTATGTCGACCAGGGTGATGCCCATTACGGGACTTACGCCTGGACGGAAAGAGGGCCTCAGCCGATTTCGTTCGCCTTCAGCGGCCACATCCTGCCCTACAGTTTCTACACCACTGACCCCAGCATCAGGACCTTTGACGACATGAAGGGCAAGAGGGTCTATGGGGACCAGACCCCCATGAGGGTAATGAGTGGCGTTATTGCCCTGCTCATGGAGGCGGCGGGGATGCAAGAGGGCGACATAAAGCTCCTCAAGTTCTCCAACATCAAGGAACAGACATCCGGCATGGCTGAAGGCAAGGCCGAAGTCGGGTGGTACGTGGTCACCGCCGGTCCTGTAGTGGAGCTGGGACGCACCAAGGGACTCTATCCCGTAGATGTGCCGGCGGAGTATATCGCCCACGTTCTGGAGGGTATGCCCGGCGCAGTAACAGCCACTACCTGGAAGAAGGGGCTTTCGATAGCCGACCGGGACGTCAGCGCCATGGCCCTGCCCTGCGGCACCTCGGTGAGGACGAACCTGGACACCGACGTGGTCTATACCTATATGAAGGCCATCTACAGCCACTTCGATGAGTACAAGGATGTCCACCCGATGCTCCAGCAGTGGACACCGGAGCGGGGGGTCACGTCCTTCCCTCTACCGGGCCATCCCGGAGCCATAAAGTACTTCAAAGAGATGGGCTTGTGGACCGCCGAACGGGAAGCCCTTAACCAGAAACTGATTGCCATGGAGAAGAAATAGGTGGAGATAGGGGCCGTCCTTCTCAGAAGGGCGGCCCCTTCCTTAAACCACCAACGCTATGGAAGCCACCGACGCCCTGAAGAAGAGCGGCGAACCTCAGGCCGCGGGTAGAAACAGTCAGTATACCGGGCTTTTAGGCAAGCTAACGCGCGGCCTGTCCATCGGCCTGGCTATATATATTATCCTCTATGTGGCTAACTTCTGGGACTGGGTGGCCCTGAATTTCCTGGGGGACTACCTGGGTTTCTACAGCTTCTGGGGTCCCCACCGGCCCATGGCCTACGGCTTTGCCGTGCTTCTGGTATTCCTGATGGTCCCGGCCACCAAGGGGGCCCGGCGCGACCACCTGCCCTGGTATGACGTCGTGGTGGGCCTGGGCGCGGCCTTTTCCTCTTTCTATATTTTCCTCCACTGGGACGATGCGGCGAATTACTACGCTGTGCCCACAACCTTCCAGCTGGCCATGGGGGGCTTCATGCTCCTGGCTACCCTGGAGGCGGCCCGGCGCACCCTGGGCTGGGCCCTGGTGGTGCTGGGAGGCTTCTTTATCTTCTACACCATGTATGGCGACCATTTCCCCGGCTTCCTGCTCACCAGGGGCTACTCCTATTCCCGGATGATCGGGCACTATTTCCTCTCGGCTACAGGCCTCTTCGGCCCGGCGATGGAGATATTCACCGCCGTGGTGGCCATGTACGTCATCTTCGCCCAGTTCATTCAGGCATCGGGGGCCGGTGA
>JAZFUS010000122.1:0-2615 GCA_036447315.1 Dehalococcoidia bacterium | reverse complement strand
GTTATCAACGGCCGGCCCGTGGAGGAGCTTTTCCCCCGGACCGAGCACCGGAAAACCATCCAGGACCCGCTTCAGACCACGGGCACCCTGGAGAAGTATAACGCTATGATCAAGGTGGTGGGGGGTGGTGTCAGCGGGCAGGCGGGGGCCATTCGCCATGGCATTGCCCGGGCCCTGCTGGTATCCGATGAGGGGCTGAAAAAGCAGCTACGCTCCAATGGCTTCCTCACCCGGGACTCCAGGGTCAAGGAACGCAAGAAGTACGGTCTCAAGCGGGCTCGTAAGGCGCCGCAGTATACCAAGCGATAAACCGGGCTAAAGCCCGATGAACCGGGCACAAGGGGGCCGTCCTTATGGGCGGCCCCCTTTCGTTTTATGGGACAGGACGGTGGCCCCAAAAAGGCCCCCTATGGCGCCCTAAACCGGCTACTACGGATGGTACTTCAAACTCACCCCCCCAATAACCCTTTTGAGGGATAGTTCCCCGCCTCCTATTGGTCTAATATACGACATGAGAAGCGATGCCGGGTCCGGCCGGAAAGGGGTTTAAGAGATGGGACATAGCAAACTACCGTGGCAAGCTGGCTCCGAGGGTGGGGGCATCCACGACGGAAATGGTGACCTGATCGGGCTTATGCTGGTCAATGAGGATACCCCCTTTGCGCTCAGTGAAGCCAATGCACTTTTTGTGGACGAGGCCTGCAACAATTACGAGCGGGTCAAGGCGCAGCGGGATGAGCTGCTGGGGGCCTGTGAGCGGGTTATCCAGCTTCTGGGGGTGGGCGGACCCGCACCCGGCGCCGGCAATATAGTGGAGATACTGGAGGGTACCCTGGCCCAGGCCAGAGGGGAGAGGGGCCCATCGGCCTCGGGTGGAAGGCG
Source organism: Dehalococcoidia bacterium (assembly GCA_036447315.1). Taxonomy (GTDB): domain Bacteria; phylum Chloroflexota; class Dehalococcoidia; order JACVQG01; family JAZFUS01; genus JAZFUS01. The sequence continues at coordinate 1,733 of JAZFUS010000122.1, read as the reverse complement.
GTGGGGCGATAGGGTGTAGTGCTTAAGGACGCCTCAGTCCGGCTTATATCGATTTGAAATCCGGCCTTAAGGGTCGGCGGCCTGCCCCGGCGGCAGGCCTTTTTCTTTGCTTTTTTACCGGCCTCCCAGTTGTCTCCGGTCCGGGGGGGAGGAGCGGGGATTGACCGGAGACGGGGCATGGGGATACTATAGGGCGCGGGCGACTCCCCAGGCCCGGGGGATCGCCCGGGGGGGTGGAAGCCCCCGGCGGAATAATACAGGGGAGAGATTATCATGGCCATGCCTTTGGAGGGGATAAAGGTCCTGGAGGTCGCCCACGCTATTTTCGGCCCACATGCCGGAGCCCAGCTGGCCAGCATGGGGGCCGAGGTCATCAAGGTGGAGAATATGACCGGAGGGGACACCACCATCAGGGGTTATCGGGGGGGAGCCCTGCCCCGCCCCGGGGACGTCAATTATTACTTCGAGCTGGAAAACCATGACAAGAGGAGCCTTACCCTGGACCTGAAAACGGAACAGGGCCTTCAGATAGCCCATAAGCTGGTGGAGAGCTCAGATGTTTTCCTCACCAACTTCACGCCCCAGGCGCTCCAGGGCCTGAAGCTGGATTACGGGACCCTGGCCCGGATCAACCCGAGGCTGATCTATGCTCATGGCACGGGGTGGGGCATGGAGGGGCCGGAGAAAAACCGTCCGGGATATGACTTTGTGGTATTCGCCTCCAGCGGCCTCATGGACGTCATGGGTGAGCCCGGCACGCCGCCGGTGCAGTGCCGTCCCGGCATGGGAGACCATATCTCGGCCATTCTCCTGGACTATGCCATCGTGATGGCGCTCTATCACCGGGAGAGGACGGGGGAGGGCCAGATGGTCCACGCCTGCCTGCTCGCCGGGCTCCTTCAGGCCGGGGCCTCCGGCCTCCAGGCCAATCTGGTCACGGGGAAGGAGATCGAGCGGGTGGACCGGAGGGCGACCGCCAACCCCCTGTGGAGTTTCTATGAGATGAAGGACGGCAGGTGGGTCCAGTTCGCCATGCCCGATTCCGACCGGTACTGGCCCGAGTTTTGCCGGGTGCTGGAGATCGAGGCTCACCGGGATGACCCCCGGTTCGATACCCTGGTCCATCGGGAGGAAAATTGTAAAGAGCTGATTGTCATTATCGATGCCGCCATGGCGGCCCGGACCAGCCCGGATTGGCTGGAGCGCCTCCAGGGGACGAGCATCATCTGGGGGTTGGTGAAAACCTATGCCGAGGTGGCCGCCAGTCCCCAGCTGCGGGCCAACGGGCTGGTCATGGAGCTGGACCACCCGGTGGGCGGACGGATCGAGGTGATGGGAGTCCCGGTGCAGATGAGCAAAACCCCGGGGAAGGTCCGGGCCCCGGCCCCGGAGCTGGGACAGCATAGCGAGGAGATATTGCTCGAAATGGGCTATACCTGGGAGGATATCATCCGGCTGAAGGACCAGGGGGTAACGGGCTGAGGCGGGGTCCCCCGGGCCTCCCGGCCCCCCGAGCCCCAATCTATCCCCTTTAGGACCTTAAGGGACGGGCTTTCCAGTAGTAGTTGAAGATTCCGGCCCCTTCATGCATATTTCTGAAGGTCATCTCCACCCGCATCCCCACCTGGACCTGGCCGGGGTCCCTGTCGGTGAGGGTGCAGTAGAACCGGCCGCCGCCGTCGAAGTCCACAATACTGGTCACGTTGGGCGGGTCCAGCACCATGGCCCGCTCG
>JAZFUS010000121.1:0-2359 GCA_036447315.1 Dehalococcoidia bacterium | reverse complement strand
GGAGGGAAGGCCCCGTAAAAGCCTCAAGCGGACCGCCCTCCCCCGATGACACTGGTAACTATCACCTCGTCGCCGTCCTCGATCCGGTCGGAAAGGCTTGAGCGCCTCTCCCCCCGCACGAAGAAGGCGTTGGCATAGTCCAGGTTCCCCTCTTCGTCAAAGATCTCCTCTTTGACCTTCGCGCCAAACTGGGCGGCCAGTTGCTCGATGAGGTCCCCCAGGGTATTGCCCTCGAGGCTGACGGTTACTTCCCCGTCCCCAAGGACCGCGCGCAACAGGCCATGGGCCTTGACCCTTACTGTCATGAGCTAGGTGCGCCTCCGTGGCACATGATTAAGCTGAGAGAGATACATTTCGACCGTGAAACACAGGCAATTTTATCAGAGGGGGGCGGGTGAAGTCAATAATGGGGACTGTTGTCTCGCCAGGGGGGATAATCCTGGGGCGGGGGGGGTCAGGCCAGGGCCTGGCCCACGCTGATGGCGCCCACACCCAGGACCACCAGGATGGCTCCGGCCGTCACGCGGGGCGAGGTATGCTCCAGCCGCCGCAGGAAGATACGAAAAAAAACGAGGGTCAATAGGGGGTGGGTGCTGGTCAGGGGAGAGACCACGATGACGGGTGTCATGGAGAGCGCCGTGTATTGAAGTGCTACGCCCACGGCGGCCAGGATGCCGGCGGCGACGAATAGCGCGACGGCCCACTTCCTGGCCGCCAAGCTCAAATCCAGGTGGCGGATGCTTACCATGGAGAAGGCCAGGGTGCCGAAGAAGAGGCCTATGGTGGCCCCGGCCAGGGGAGTGGCCAGATCGGAGACCCCCCGCTTTACCAGGACGTGGGAGACGGCGTACAGCAGCGCGGCGGTCAGCGGAAAGGCATAGGCCAGGGACGGTAACCTGCTCACCCCGCCCCCTTACTGGTCACCAGGTAGATGCCGGCCACCACCGCCAGAATCCCCGCCAGCGTGAGCGCGGTCGGGGTTTCCCCCAGGAAGACCATGGCCAGGATGGTGACGAAGAGGGGCGCGCTGGCCGATACGGGCTGGGACCGGGTGGTGCCGAGGCGCACTATGCCCACAACGACAAAATACCTGGCCAGGGCGAAGTTCAGGATACCGATGAGGGCAAACCAGGCTACGGCCTCGCGGGACACCGCCATCAGGCCCTGAAAGTCCAACAGAAGCACCAGCACCAGGGCGGTGGCCAGGCTGGCGAACAGGGAGATGAGGGTGCCCACGGAGGCCCGAAGGTGCTGCGTTCCCACCCGCATGCAGGCCGCCATCAGGCCCCAGACCAGAGCAGTTCCCAACGCGAGAAAAACTCCCAGCATTACCCCGGGATAATACTATAAATAAGCCGGGTTCACAATGATTTGGAGCAACGGGCATTGGGCAGGGGCATGGGGCGTGGGCTTTGAACATGTTGGACCGTGGCTTGACACCCGGAGGGATGCCGCCGTAAAATGAGCCCGGTCCAACCATTCCATCCCTCAATTAAGATACGTTCCGGTTTCGCGGACCGCTAAACGCACTGTTTTTGGGTGCCCCATGCCGGCGGCGCCAAAAAAAAATGAAGGAGGGGGCTGCATGAAGTATGAAACCATCATCCTGAAAAAGGAGGGCCACATCGCCCGGCTGACCCTTAACCGGCCGGCCCGCCTCAATGCCGTCAGCATGCAGGTTATCGCCGAGGTGGGGGATGCCCTCAGGGACGTGGAGGCCGATGAAAACATAAGGGCTTTCATCCTCACCGGGGCCGGCCGGGCTTTCTGCGCCGGGGGCGATTTCCGGGGCGATCCCGACACCCCCGGGGCTATAGCCGTGGACACCGACCCCTCTCCCGCCAAATATGCCAATTGGGTGCGGAGCTATACCAGAGACATTCCCCTGGCCCTTCAGAACCTCCACTGCCCCACCATCGCCATGATCAACGGGGCGGCCGTCGGGGCGGGGTTCTCCATGACCCAGGCCTGCGATATCAGAATCGCCTCGGAGAACGCCCGGTTCTCCGTGGCCTGGACCACGCGAGGGCTGGTGCCCGCCTATGGAGATACCTGGCTCCTGCCCCGCCTCATCGGCACGGGCAGGGCCGCGGAGATGATCTTCACCGGCCGCTTTATGGATGCCGGGGAGGCCAGCGCGATCGGTCTGCTCAACAAACTGGTCCCCGCCGACAGGCTGGAGGCGGAGACCATGGCCATGGCCAAGCAGATAGCTGAAGGGGCCCCCCTGGCCATCAGGCTCTCAAAGTACAACCTCTACAAGGGGTTTGAGGTGGACTTCGACTCGGCCCTGGGGCTGCTGGCCCATACTCAGTCCGAGCTTTTCGTCTCCGACGACTTCAAGGAGTCGACCCGGGCC
>JAZFUS010000120.1:0-5104 GCA_036447315.1 Dehalococcoidia bacterium | reverse complement strand
CCCCCGTTTCAAGGGGCAACGCCTCCATGTAGAACAGGAGACCGTCGTCGTCGAAAGCCAGGAGAAGCTGTGCCCCCACGTAATACGTGACCTGGAGTTCGTACCCCTCCTCAAGCTCGTATGATTGGAGTTCGCCGGGGTGGTCCAGCGTGCGGGCCACCTCCTGCCAGGTGGTGCCCAGTTGGAAGTCCGCGGGGTCATACCGCAGCGGCACGACCAGCAGGCCCTGGTTCTCGTCCAGCGGGAGGTTCGCCACGAGCTTCCCGTCCGCGAACTCGAACACCGTGCCGATCTCGTAGTAATACCACTCCTCGCGCTGGACGGGCGCCGCGCCGTCCCGGGGTTCGAGCGTGAGGGCGAAGGCATCCGGCGGGCCGATCAGGGACCGCATCTGCTCCAGGTCCGAATCACCGGATGCGGGAGGGAGCCCGGATAAAGCGGTGGCCAGGCTGGCGACGACCTCCGGTGAGGGAGGTGGAGGGGCTGGCATGGAAACCGGGGCTGTGGAAACGCCGGGTTGCGGCGATGGGGATGTCTCGCCGTCGCGTTGGACTTCGTCCAGCCTCTCCTTGACGCCCCCGAAATAGCCGCAGGAGACCAGGGACGCCGCGGCCACCAGGACCAGCACCAGGAAGATCGCTTTTTTGATGGCGGTGCGGTCGCGCATCACGCATCGCCCCCCTATCGTCCGATTCGAGCTGTAATGAGATTGTCGCCGGTGTTTTCAGGCTCCATCATCAAATAAACCCGAGGTGAAATATCTGATTATGACCAACGTAGCACCAGGCGCACCCGCCTGTCAAGAAGAGCCGGCACCAGACCCTATAACTTTGCGTGTGCACAAACGACCACGCCTGTCAAAGAACCCCCGGGAGGATTTTATTATGGCCGGCGGCATAACTTTCCCCAACCCGGCCGTATCTGGCACCCATGTACTTTTGAAACGGGGGATGAGCATGGAACTAACAAATCGCTAAAAGGCGCCATGAGGCAACAAACCGCCCTTTGGCTCCTTCGACACAAATCACACATTCCTGACGATTGTGCAGCCATCGCCTTCGTTGGAAATCCGGCCAGCGCGGTGAGATAATATCCGGCCGTGAGAGGGCTTCTTGAGCGAAGATAAGGAAAGGCTGTAATATGGATAGCAATTCTCCAATCGGGAGGTTGATTTGCTGACCATCTTCGGATCGATCGCAGTGGCTGTGATGATGTTTTCCTATTGGCTCGAACCTCGTTCCAAGTGGTTCGTGCTCCTGTTCGCCGTCGGCTGCGCCGGCACCTCAGCCTATAGCGGCCTCATACAGGCTTACCCTATCACGGTTCTCGAGGCTGTTTGGGCGGCAGTAGCCATGCAGCGGTTCTACCGGAGAAACCGGCGCGAAAGGGATAAAGCCTCCGCCTGAGGAGGGGCGCAACATGGGCGCCGGCAACGATGGCGGGTGCAATTCGCGCCCTTTCGGGTTACAATGGGAAGCGCCGCATTACAGATTACGGAGGAATGATGCCGAACCCGACGACGCTAAAAAGCTCCCCCGCCCAATTCCTGGAGAGGGATATCAAGTCCTTCGTCATGGAAAACCCCGATAACCGCCTCAAGGAGCTCGATGACAGCCCCTTCTATGAGGAGCCCATGGTGGGCTTCGCCGACGGCGACGACCCGCTATTTCAGGAATACAAGACGATCATAGCGGATTTCCACCTCACCCCCCGCGAGGCTTTGGGCAGATATCTCGCTGAGGAGCTTAACATCGAGGCCCCCCCGGCCGGCCCCATCAGTGTAATCTCCATCGCCCTCCCCATCGCCCGGGAGACCAGGGTCAGCAACCGCCGGATGACCCGGGGCCCCTCTCTGAAATGGAACCACGTCCGCTGGCACGGCCAGCCCTTCACCGATGAGCTGGCCCGCCACGTGGTCTCGCTGCTCCAGGAGCAGGGCCACCGGGCGGTAGCCCCGGACCTGACGGACATGGTAGAAGTGGTTGACCTGCCCAACGGCCGGTGTTCCAACTGGTCGCAGCGGCACATTGCCTATGCGGCGGGGCTGGGGACCTTCGGCCTCAGCGATGGTTTCATCACCCCCCGGGGGATTGCCACCTGGTTCACCAGCATAGTCACCGACATGAAGCTGCCCCCCAACCCCCGGCCCTACGCCAGCCACGTGGCCAATTGCCCCTTTCTGGTGGAGGGCACCTGCGGAATGTGCGCCGCCCGGTGCCCGGCGGGAGCCATCACCGCCCAGGGGCACGACAAGATAAAATGCCGGGCGGAGCTGTATGCCGGTCAGAAGTCGTGGCTGGAAAAGCCGGGCTACCTGGGCAGGTACGCCGGGTGCGGCCTGTGCCTGACCGGGGTGCCCTGCGAGTCTCGGATACCGGGGAAGATCGCCAAAAGGTTCATCCCGTAGGCGGCCACACCCACCGGCCGGTCCCCCCAACATCGACTCGGAGTTAGCTGCCGCCCGATAATACAGCCGGAGCGGTTTTTGAGGGGGCGGGCCAGGCCCCCGGTTGCCCGGGCGGGTACCCGAACTACAGGCCACCGATCACAGCCTGGACCAGCTTGACGGGGACGGCCCTATCACCTAAAGTGAAACGTGGCCACCGGCCCCGGATCCCCGGTGGTCGCGCCCTGAACGGAACACGGCGAGGAGGGACAGAGCCGAAATGCGGGAAGACCTGGGCATGGCTATCGCCGATTTGAAGAGGGACCTGGTCATAGAGGCGGTCACCCAGCGGTCCGCGCAGGGCGAGGACCCCCTGGCGATTCTGGAGGAATGCCGTCACGGTATGACCATCGTGGGCGACCGGTTCGCGCGAGGGGACTACTACCTGGCGGAGCTGATGCTCTCGGCCCAGGTCTTCAACATGGCCGCCGGAATCCTTGAGCCCTATCTGTCCAGGGCGCGCCCCTCCAAGCCCCAGGGCAAAGTGGTCCTCTCCACGCTGAAGGGCGATATCCATGACCTGGGCAAGAATATCCTGGCGAGCCTGTTGCGGGCTCAGGGCTTCGAGGTCTTCGACCTCGGGGTCGACGTCACCCCCGACCGGATCGTGGACAAGGTCAAGGAGGTCAGACCCGAGCTTGTCGGCTTCTCAGCCCTCATGACGGGCTCGTATCCCACCATGAAGGAGACCTCGCAGATGCTCAAGGACAGCGGATTGAGGGGTGGCCTGAAGCTCATGGTTGGGGGAGGCGTAACCACCCCCATGGTCAAGGAGTACCTGGACGCGGACTTCCAGACCCTCGACGCCCTGGCCGGCGTGGAATATTGTTTAAGCGTCGTGGGTGGGGGGCGGAAATGACCGGGGGGTCCCTCACTCCCGATGAGAGGGTCTCGGCAGCCGTGCGGCTGGAGAAGCCCGACCGGGTCCCCGTGGTGCCGTTGGTCACCGCGGAATCCGCGGCGGGCCTGGCGGGCATAACGCAGGCCCAAATCAACAGCGATACCAACGCGGCGCTGGCGGCGACCCTGAAGGTATTCGACGAGGTCGGCGGGTGGGACAGCCTGTTCGGCGGCGGCGTGAGCACGGTGGCGCAGCGCCAGGCGATCAACATGTACCCCATGAAGGGCCTGACGCCGGGCAAGGACATAGCCGATAATGACGTCTTCCAGCTCGTGGAAGAAGAGGTCCTCCTGCCCGAGGACTACGACAAGATCTGCGAGATGGGCGCCGACAGGTTTTACCACGAGGACTATCTCTGGCGAATCGCCACGTTCACGCCCCAGGAACAACCGAAGGTAAAAGAGGAGCTGAAAGCGGTATCGCGCCGGTACCGCACGGAGTTCGAAAAAAGGGGTATCGGGCCCTTTCATGTGACCGCGGAGATGCACCCCTTCTTCCGGCTCTCCCTGATGCGGTCCATGGTCCGGTTCACCGAAGACCTGTATTTCAACCCGGAGCCCGTGGAAAGGGCCTTGAAGGCCATAACGGAGGAGCTGATATCCAAACAGGTCCACATCGCCAAGAAATCCGGCGTCGCCCGGTGGATGTTCGTTGAGGAGCGGGCCTCCGCCTTTTTCTACCCGCTGTCCGTCTTTGAACGCTTCTGGTGGCCCTACACCGAGGAGGTGGTGGACGCGTTCTGGGCCGAGGGAATCGTCACTATTTTCCACCTGGACTCGTGCTGGGACAAGAACATCTCCTATTTCCGAAGGTTACCCAAGGGCTCCGCGATCATCGAGCTGGACAGCACCACGGACATCTTCCGGGCCAAGGAGAGCCTATCGGGCCACCTGTGCATCCTGGGGGATGTCCCCGCCACCCTGCTTTCCCTGGGCAAACCGGAAGAGGTGGAGGACTACTGCAAGAAACTCATCGATGAGGTCGGAGGCAATGGCGGCTTTATCCTGAGCTCCGGCTGCGCCGTGCCACCCGACTGCAAACCCGAGAATTTCAGGGCGATGATCGAGACGGCCAGGAACTACGAGTCCTCCAGGCGATGACCTCCCGCCCTCCGGCGTCGCCAAAGGGCGTGCTCCGGACCGCCTCCCCAGATGGCGCCGCCACATAAATCAGGATTGACCCGCCGCCCCCATCCATCTGTCATAGCAAACAAACTCGTTCAACTCTTTCCTGGGACGGACATTTGGCTGCTGGTCCGGATAACCCAGGGGCATCAGCTCGACAACGGCCACCTCCGGCGGGATGCCCAGAAGTTCCCTCACCCGCTCCGAGTCGAAAAGGCCGATGTGTACCGTGCCCAGGCCCAGGGCGTGGGCCGCCAGGGTGAGATTTTGCAGGGCCAGGGCCAGGTCGAACATGAACCAGGTGTCGCCCTTGTCGGTTGCTTCGGAGCCTTTCCTTTCCCCGCTCCTGAAGTAGCCGGAAACCCCCCGCTCCGCGCAGGCGGCGATGGTCACGGGTGCGCTCCTGACAGCCTCAGTCGCCGGGTTGGCGCCATCCGGCCTGGCCGTCATAAGGACATCGGCCAGGCTCGCCCGGATACCGGCGTCCCGGACCACGACAAATCTCCAGGCCTGGGTGTTCCCCCAGGAGGGGGCCCACCGGGCGGCCTCCAGCACGGTGTTGAGGTCCTCCGGGGATATCGGGTCCGTTTTCATCTTGCGGATGCTTCTCCGCTCCTTGATGGCCTGCATCAC
>JAZFUS010000119.1:0-2372 GCA_036447315.1 Dehalococcoidia bacterium | reverse complement strand
CAGCCCCCAGAAGATACCGGCGGAGAAAATGTTGCTTTTCATAGCCGTGTGGCAGCCCATGAGTATGTTTTCGATGACGCTCATCAGGGGAAAGAGCTCCACGTTCTGAAAGGTGCGGCCGATGCCCATGGTGGGTATCTTATGGGGGGGCAGGCCGAGGATGTTGCGGCCTTCTAAGGTGACCCTCCCGCTGTCGGCCCGATATATTCCGCTGATGATGTTGAGAATGCAGGTCTTTCCCGACCCGTTGGGGCCCACCAGACCCAATATATGGTCCCCGCCCAGCTGGAGGCTCACCCCGTCCAGGGCCTGGAGACCCCCGAAGCTCAGCTTCAGGTCGCTTACTTCCAGAGTGACGCCGTCTTCCACAGTTACCCCCACCAGCGGCGGGTGCGCCGGTATTGTTTAACGTCCCGGTAGCTCTTTACACCCTTCTCGCTGAGCCCCAGGTAGAACTCCTTGACATCCTCGTGGTTTAAAAGCTTGTCCGATGTGCCGCTGAAGACCACATGGCCGTTCTCCATGATGTACCCGAACTCGGCGATGCTGAGCGCGGCGGCGGCATTCTGCTCCACCACCAGGATGGCCAGGCCCGTCTCCTTGTTCAGTGTGAGCAGCCGCTCCATGAGGTGCTCCACCACTATGGGGGCCAGCCCCAGGGAGAGCTCATCCACCATGAGGAGCTTCGGGGCACAGAGCAGGGCCATACTCAGGGCCAGCATCTGCCTCTCCCCCCCGCTCAGGTAACCGGCTACCTGGTTCCGCCGCTCATGAAGGACCGGGAAGAACTCGTGCACCATATCCAGGTTGAGGTTGGTCTTGCCGCCACCCTTCTGCGTGGACAGGCAGGCCGCCAGGTTCTCCCTGACCGTCAGGGTGACGAATATCTTCTCCCGCTCGGGGACCAGCGCCACACCCTTCCGGGAGATCACGTGCGGCTTCTTGTTGTTGAGGATTTCTCCTTCGAACTCGATGGTGCCGTCGGTCACCTCGGCATCGTCTATGCCCAGGAAACCGGAGATGGCCCGCAGGGTGGTGGACTTGCCGGCCCCGTTCACGCCCAGCAGGGCGATGATGCTGTTTTCGGGCACGGACAGGGACACTCCCTGGACCGCGACGATGGCGCTCTGATAGACCACCTCCAGCTTGGTCACCTCTAGTATTGGTTTCTTCTCCATCTTCCTCCCCGGTCTACCGGGTTGTAGTCGGCGCCTTCATGTATTTCAAAGGCCAGAGCTCAAAGTAATTTTTTATCCTCCGCCACATCCCCACCAGGCCCTCCGGCTCCAGGATGAGGAAGAAGGCAATGAGGAGGCCGAAGACGGCAAACTCGACGGCCGCGAAATAGGTAACCAACCGGCCGGGCACCCCTACTGCCTCGAACGACCAGTCCAGGATGTGGGGGAGAAGCTCGACCACAATGGCCCCCAGAAATGATCCCAGGATCGACCCCATGCCGCCTATGATGACCATGGCGATGAAGAAGATGCCCATCCAGATGTCGAATTCCCCGGCGTCCGCCAGATGGGCGAAATAGGCGTACAGGCCGCCCACCATGGCCGTGACGCCCGAAGTAAAGGCGAAGGCCAGGACCTTGTAGTAGCCCAGGTTCACCCCTATGGCCTGGGCGGCAATGTCCCGGTCCCTTATGGCCATCCAGGCCCTGCCCACCCGGGACCTGACCAGGTTGACGGAAAATATGGTGGCCGCCGCGGCCACTGCCAGCAGGAAGTAGTACCATTCGGGGCTGCCGGGGTTGCTCAACACCAGCGGCCCCAGCCTGGCATCAGGTATACTGATACCGGACAGGTATTCAAGTCCCAGCCCGGACTGGTAGGAGGCGAGCCCCAGTTGCACCGCGAACAGGATGGCCACCGTGCTCAAGATGAGATAGACCGCTCGCAGGCGCAGGGCGGGAAGCCCGGCCAGGGCTCCCAGCAGGGTCCCCACCACCCCGGCGGCGGGCACGGTGAGCCAGAAAGGCGGGACCGGGTCAATGTGGACCACCATGGCCGCCACGGTGAAAACACCGGCGCCCAGGAAAGCGGCATGACCCAGGGAGATGAGCCCCGCGTAGCCGGTGAGCAGGTTGAGCATCAGGGCGGCGATGCTGAACAGGATCAGGTGGTTAACGTAATATAGCTGAAGATCTGAAACAAATAGGGGGAGTGCCAGGAGCACCGCTATGAAGGCGATCAGCCAGAAGCGGCGGAAAGGCGTATTGAAAATGGCTATATCGGCCTGGTATGTACTCTTGAAGTGGCCCGAGCCGGGCATCTATACCCTCTCAATCTCCTCTTTGGTCCCGAAAAGCCCCCAGGGCCTGATGAGCAGGACGGCCAGCAGCACCAGCATGGGGGCGGCGATGCCCA
>JAZFUS010000118.1:0-5668 GCA_036447315.1 Dehalococcoidia bacterium | reverse complement strand
TACGTGCTGGAGGGGAAGGGGTACACGGTGGTGGACGGGGTGAGGCACGACTGGGAGAAGGGGGACGTGGTGCTGCTGCCCATCAAGCCCGACGGTGTCGTGTTCCAGCATTTCAATTCCGATAAGGACAAGTCGGTGCGGATGGTATCGGCGGAGCCCAACTGGACCGAGGCCCTGGGTGTGGACCTGGGGGCAACCTTTGAGCAGCTGGAGAATTCCCCCGATTACAAGGGTTAATAGGCTCGCGGCCGGGCTGTAAGGAGGAGACATATGGTTGAGAGGGTGGTGGAAAAGGGCCGGGAGCCCGAGCCCAAGGAATCCATCTATGAGTACATGTACCGGGAGTGGTTTGCCGAGCGGAAGCGCTACAAAATGGAGGGCCAGGTGGTCATCAAGGGCAAGGATGTCGCCTGGGAGCAGGGCCGCCAGGGGCTGCTAAAGTACTACCTCCACCCGTTGAAAAAGTGGGATGCCTGTGGCACCCCCGATTGGAGCGTTTTCATTCACCGCCTCACCAGGCACTCGGGCAAGCACCGCCACCAGGGGGGACTGGGCATATTCGTTCTGGAGGGGAGGGGGTACACGGTGGTGGACGGGGTGAGGTTCGACTGGGAGGCGGGGGACCTTATCCTCCTGCCGGTGAAGCCCGAGGGGTGTGAGCACCAGCACTTCAACCTGGACCCGGACAAGCCCTCGGAGTGGATGGCCTTTATCTTCGCGCCGTTTAACGCGGCCATGGGCAATGAGCTGGAGCAGAAATCGGAATCTCCGGACTGGACCGGGGGCGGCCTGGATGCCAAGCACCTAACCTAGGCCGCATCGGTGTTTATAACGGCAATCGGGCCCGGGGTCACCCCCCGTCGATGGTGGTCCCGGGCCTTACTTTGCCCACCGCCCTTGAGGTATGCAAGTAGGGTTGATATAATGGCCCGAAGACGTGGCGTGAAGGAAAAGGGGGAGGCGGGGGACAAGAGGCCGGTGCGTACGAAAATCGCTTGAGAAGGGGACATTAAAGGGATGGAAGAATACAAAGTCATCGGAAAGCCCATAACCCGCATCGATTCCGCCCTCAAGGTAACGGGACAGGCGATCTATGCCGCGGACATCTCCCTGCCGGGGCAGCTGCATTGCAAGCTCCTCAGGGCGCCCTATGCCCATGCCAAAATCCTCAACATCGATACCAGCCGGGCGGAGCGGCTTACGGGCGTCCGGGCGGTGGTAACGGGCAAGGACTTCCCCCAAACCCGTTTCGGCTTTCTGCCCACCACCCGGGACAGGGTGGCCTGGCCCAGGGACAAGGTGCGCCACTGGGGCGAGGCCGTGGCGGCGGTGGCTGCCACCAGCGAGGACATAGCCGAGGAGGCCCTGGACCTTATCCGGGTGGACTACGAGGAGCTACCCGCGGTGTTCACCTCCGAGGAGGCCATGAGGGAGGGGGCGGCACTGGTGCACGAGAACATGAAGGGCAACGTCGCCTTCCAATATAACTGTCACTACGGCGACGTGGACAAGGGATTCGCCGAATCGGACTACGTGAAAGAGATAGCGATTACCAGCCAGAGGGTGACCTGTGGTTTCATCGAGCCCCATTCCATCTTGACCCACGTCGACGCCTCGGGGCGGATTAACATCCAGGCCTCCCTGCAGAGCCCCTATATCGTCTGGCGCCATTTCTGCCGGGGCATGGACATGCCCCTGGGCAAGGTGAGAATAATCAACCCCTTCATCGGCGGGGGCTTCTCCGGGAAGCAGGACCCCTTCGACCTGGACTTCGCCGCGGTCAAGCTGGCCATGATAACGGGCCGCCCGGTGAAGTGCGTCATGGGCCAGGACGAGGTCCTGGCCACCCAGCGGCAGAGGCACTCCAAGATAGCCACTTTCAAGTTGGGGGCGAAGCGAGATGGCACCCTGATGGCCGTGGACGCCACGCTGATCTCCGAGGGTGGGGCCTATGCCTGTGTGAGCCCCTTGAACATCGAGATATTCGGCAATGCCGGCCTCATCTTCCCCTACCGTCTCCCCAACATCCGGTACGACGGCAAGCGGATATATACCAACAAGGCCCCCTGTGGCTCGGTTCGCGGGCAGTCCCTGGTGATCGCCCGCTACATGTTTGAGGCCGTGATGAGCGAGATGGCCGACGACCTGGGCCTGGACCAGTATGAAGTCCGCTACAGGAACGCCTATCGCAACGGGGACGTGACCCCCACCGGGTGGCTCATCTCCGACTGGGACTTTGCCGGCGCCCTGAAGAAGGTGGCCGAGGGGATCGGTTGGGAGGAGAGGAAAAAGAACCCCCTCCCCAATCGCGGTATCGGTTTTGGAGGCATCGGGCTGGGCACGGGCCACTCGCGAATAAGCGGCTATACCGCCTCGGGGTCCGTGATCAAGGTGGCCGAGGACGGGAGCGTCAATATTATCTATGGGGGCACCGAGATCGGGCAGGGATTGGACACCGTGGTTGCCCAGGTGACAGCCGAGGTCCTGGGGGTGCCCATGGAGAGCATAATCGTGGGCGCTGAGGACACCGACTACGCCATCCTGGAGGCGGGCATGTACGCCTCTCGGGGCACGGTACATGCCGCGGGGAGCATAAAAGCCGCCGCCGAGGATGCGAGAAATCAGCTGGCGGGGATAGCCGCCCAGATGCTGGAGGTGGCCCCCGAGAAGCTGGAATTTGCCGGCGGGCGCATATTCGTCCAGGATAATCCCGATAGGGGCTACGCCATGCTGGATGTGGTGCGCCAGGCCTATTATACCCGGGGCGAACCCATCTATGGCCGGGGGGTCTGGGTGCCTCCCTATATGGAGTTCCCGGCAACCCCGGGGGCCCAGCTTTGCGGCCAGCCCTGGGAGTACACCGCCATGGCCCAGGCGATAGATGTCGAGGTCGATCCGGAAACGGGCAAGGTGCGCGTGGTCAAGTCCGTGAACGCCTACGACGTGGGCCAGGTGGTAAATCCCCTCATGATGGCCGGGCAGATGGAGGGGGGCACCCTGGCCAGTATGGGCCAGGCGTTGTTCGAGGAAAGCGAGATAGACGACCAGGGACGCCCCAGGAATGCCAACTTCGAGGAATATAAGATGTGCACCTCGATGGATGCCCCGGAGCAGGAGGCCCATCCCATAATCTGTCCCAGCCCGCATACCGCCTTCGGGGTCAAGGGGGGTGGTGAGATCAGCACCAATACCTCCCTGCCCGCGGTGACCAATGCCATATCCGCGGCCACGGGGGTGAGGTTCCTGGAGATGCCCATTACTCCCGGAAGGATCGTCAAGGCCCTGCAGGACAAGGGCAAATCGAAGTAAGCCTCGTCTCCGCGGGTCCGTCCGCGGGCCTTTAACTAGGCGTAGTAGGCGGGGGCCCTTTTAAGCTCTTGGAGCTGCTCCAGGTCGTGCCCGCAGAAGACCTGCCCCCGCTCCGCCCGGGCGATATCCAGGATTTTCCTGAAGTTCCTGAGCTCGGCCCCCAGGCTGTAGGAGAAGGCGTGGGGGATGCCCGGTGCCTGGGCATTAACCCCTATCCCGTAGTACATGCCCCGGTGCTCGCAGGGGGAGAGGATTACGGTCCCCGTCTCCTCGAGCCTCACCAACATCATCTGGTATCCCGGGGTATGCCCCGGGGTGAAGATTATCTCCACGTCATTTAAAAGGGTGAAGTCACCCTCGATCAGTTTGAAATTCAGGTCGGGGCCCTCAAAATGCTCTCCCAGATACATCCAGCTATGGAAGGGGGTCAGGGAGGCGCGGCGGTCCAGGTTCGCCTGGGCATATTCCATCTCGCTGGCCTGAACGATTATCTGGGCCTTCCTGTTCCGGAACAGGGGCAGCCAGCCGGCATGTTCGCTCATCAGGTGGGAGATGACCACATAGTCAATGTCATCGAGCTCGACCCCCAGGCCCTGTAGCTGCGCCTGAGGGTTCTGTTCGGGGCTTTGCTCCACGGAGACACCCCGGGGCCCTTTCCTCCCCGGGAAGCTGGGACGCCGCTCAAAATCCTCTTTCCTGAAGCCCAGGTCGAACAGGACATTGCCCTGAGGGTGCTGGATAAAGTACATGGAGCTGGAGAGGGCGAAGGGCTGAGGCTCATACTCCTTGCCCGTGTCCTCCCTGGTGCCGAAGTGCCAGATGAACCCCCGCTCCACCCACAGGGTGCCGCAGTCCATGATATGCAGCCTTGCCTTGGCCATAGTCGCCTCCAGATGGTATTAACCCGCACTCAAGGGGGCCGGTTTTCAGGGCTTATAGTCGGGCGAGTTCTCCAGGACGTCGAAGCCGGACCCCATATCCACCCCCAGGGCTGCCGACCAGTTGAACTCCACGGCATATAGCCTGGCGGGTTGGGAGCTGTCCGCGTTGAAGAACTGGTACTCGCTGCCCTCGACCTTATGGGGGATGCACATGAGGTCTCCCTGCTTCCAGTCGTAGCGCTGGCCGTCGAGGACCGTGTACCCCTTGCCATCGAGCACATAGTAACCCCTCCCCCCCTGCGAGCGCTGCTTCCCGGACTGGCTTCCTGGGGGTAACTCCACGGTCCAGGCGATGATGGCCTTGGTGGGAATATCGGTCATCGAGGGGTGCAGGTACCACCGGTAGAGGCCCAGGGGGTTGTTCTCCACGGGCAGGTCCCTTCCCTGGATGACGATCCTGGCCCGGGCCAGTTGCTCTCGCTCCCTGTCCCTGGTGCGCAGGAGGTCCCCAAAATATCCACCGGCAGCGGGCTGGCCCCCGGAGGCCTTCCGGCCGTCGATTGCCCGGGCCAGGGCCTCCTCGTCGAAGAGGTTGCTGGCGATGGCCACCTTGGGCCCCTGGTAGTCGGGATGGAACTCCTTTTGAATGTAGACGTCGCCCACGATCTCCTGAAAGGGCTGATAGATGAAGGCGATCCACTCAGAGTATCCACCCTGGACCTCATTGAAGTGCTGGTGGTCGCAGCCGCCGGGCTGGAGGGGCAGCATCACCAGGTCGTCCTTCTCCCACTCCCGCTTGACCCCATCCACTATGGAGTAGCCCTTCCCCTCTAAAATGAACAGGCCGACCCCGCCCTGGTGGACATGCCGTCCCCCCTTGGTGAAGATGCGGTGGCGGAAGATTATCCAGCCGGGCATGGCCACCTTGTCCCAGTTGCCGGCCCAGATATAGCGCTTGGTATAGGCCTGCCGGGTCTGCTCCCAGGGTTGGTCGTCCTCCCGGATGAGCCTGAGCCCCTCGGCCTTCTGGCGGAACCTCTCCGCCTTCCATTTCATGTCCTGGTCGTGTCCGGTTTCCCCGGGTTCCGATTCCCTGACCCTCTCTATCTGTCTCTCCATGGCGGGCATACCTCCTTTTACCGTGTGTCCCCGGCCTCCATGGGTTGGGCCTTATCCTGCAGGGCTTGGTCCACATCCTTGAGCCCCAGCTCCACCAAACGCTGACGGCTGGGCCTGGCGGTCACCGGGTCCCAGCTCATTGCCCTCAAATAGTCCGCCTCCAGGGCATCCAGGTCGATCTCCACCCCCGCGGTGGGCCCCTCCGCCAGGGGGGGTCGGCCCAGGACCCGGCCGGGCACCTGGAACTCCAGGGGGTTTAAACCCTCCCGGAGGTTGAAGGCATGGCGGAGGTTGGCGATCCGGTCGCCCGTTTCCAGCAGCTCGTCGGTGCTGTAGTCCCAGCCGCACACAGCGCTTAA
>JAZFUS010000117.1:0-2102 GCA_036447315.1 Dehalococcoidia bacterium | reverse complement strand
AAGACTGGTTTTCCCCTCGACCTAGACTAGCCCCTTCTCCTCCACGATTTTCTGGTGAAGCGCCACAAAGTCGGGGAGGGGCACCGCGGCCGTGGCGTCCGTCCGCAGTCTGAGATTTGCCGCCCGCTGCTTGCATTTGTGGACGCAGACCCCGCAGCCGATACACCAGTCTTCATCGACGGTGGGGGTAGCCCCCTCGAGCACCAGGGCGTCCACGGGGCATACCTCCACGCAATCACCGCACGCGGAGCAGGCATCTTCATCGGTATCCCGCATGAAATAGGTGGCCACCAGGGAGTCCCTGGGGATCTTCCTCCTCTTGATGCTGCCCACGCTCCAGCAGGCGCACCCGCAGCAATTGCAGCAATGTTTTATGCCCCCCACCGAGTTGTCGACAAAGTGGACCAGCCCGGCCTCCTCGCTATCCCGCAGTATCTGAAGGGCTTCCTCCCGGTTGATTTCCCGGGCCAGCCCCCGGTCGATAACATACCGGGCCAGCTCACCGAACTTCAGGCACACCTCCAGGGGATGGTCACAGCCCCGGTCCCGCAGCTGCATCATGAACCGGCAGGGGCAATGGGCCACCGCGAAGACCTCGGCCTGCTCCACCAGCTTTTCGATCACGTGGAAGGGGAAAACCGCCTCGCTGGCGTGGTCGATGGTATGGGACGGCGGAATGAAGCGCATGGGCTTGGTCTCGGAGGCGCCGTAGGACTCGGCCAGGACCTGGCGGTTAAAGTACTTGGCGAGCAGTGTGGCCATGTTCCTGGCATGGGGCGTGTCTTCCCCTTTCCAGAAGAAGGTCTGAGGAAACCCGAAGCCTACCTGCTGCAGGGCATACCCCATCTCCCCGTCTTTGGTCTCTCCGGTATACAGCAGGCCCCGTTCCACCAGGCCGTCCAGGACCTTCACCAGCTCCTCCCGGGGGAGGCCCCCGCTCGCGGCGATCTCATCGAGGCCCGCGGGCTGCAGGGGCGCTACCCTGGTGGGAAGCATCAGGGCCACCTCGGCCTCTCTGGTGCTCAAGTTCTCCCGGAGTAGCTCCAGCAACTCTTCCCGGTAGGGCAGGCCCATCCCCAGAGTGGATAGATGTTGTGCCAGCTGCTCGTACACTTTGTCCATGCCGGTCACCTCCACCGCGTGTCATATAGGTAGCGTAGATTGCATTGTAACACCCTTGCCCCAGTCATGGCTACTCGCCCCACGGGAAAATCGGGTCCGGGCGGGCGACGGGGCCCGGGTGGGCGACGGGGAGCAATCCCGGCTAGCCGCCCTCCACGGCCCGGACGATAAGGGGGGTGACCAGAGCCTCGATGATGGAGGCCAGAATGAGTCCGGGAAGTATCCATCTCAGGTAGATGTTCAGCCCGCTCCGGACCTGCCCTTTCACCCGGCTGGGCCGCCGGAACAGCCATCTCAGCGATTCCCACCCCACCAGTAAGCCGATGGCGGATGACAGCCATATCAGGGGCAACTCGATTATCCCGTGGGGCGCCAGGGCGGCAACGACAAACGCGCCACCGGTCGTGGTCCCGGTGGCGGCGACTACCACGCCGATAGCCCACCCGTTAAAGACCACGAAGAAAAATGGGGGCAGGCCCAGGAGGACCCCCAGCAGGATCACCGCCAGGGCCTTGAGGGAGTTGTTCAACAGGATGATAACCAGGATCCACAGCGGATGAAGCGTGCCCAGAGGGCCCAATACGTCCGCCAGCTGCTCCATCATGTCGGCGGAGGCGCCGGGCGGCGCCTGCGTGCCCACTATGACGGCCCCCACGAACAGGGCGGTGGCCAGCGAGAAGCTTCGCATCAGGGCGCTCCCCCGGAGTCTCGAGCCGCCGTCCGGGACCCGGCCCGGGCCTTCACTCCCGCGGAGGGCATCCCCAGGGGTCGGGGTGTCAGTCACCGCCTTCGGCCTTGAGTTTCCCGGCCACGTCCTTCTCGAGGGCCTTCTTGTCCACCTTCTGGCCCCCGGCCAGGGGCAGCTCCTCCAGGACCTCCAGCCTCTCGGGGAGTTTAAAATTGGCGATTTTCTTGTCGCGGAGGAAGGAGACCATCTCCTCGAAGGTGAGCTCACCCCCGGGTTTCAGCACGATACAGGC
>JAZFUS010000116.1:0-3894 GCA_036447315.1 Dehalococcoidia bacterium | reverse complement strand
GGGGTTTCAGTACCAGAACGCCGGGTATTTCCTGCCCCTGGGGATGTTGTTCACCAGGAGCGCCACCGCCAGCATAACGGAGGCGCCCGCCCCGGCCGGCGCCAACGCATAGAGGAAGCCCAGGGCATGAATCCTGGCGCCTCCGATGACCGCAATCAGGGCCGTGGCCCCACCGGGGGGATGCAGGGTCCTGGTCAAATGCATGGCGGCAATAGCCGTGGCCACGGCCACGGACCCCGCCAGCACGGGCCCGGGGAGCAGGCGATAGGCGGCCACTCCGATGATAGCTGAAATGATATGCCCCCCCAGGAGGTTCCTGGGTTGGGCCATAGGGCTCTCGATGGCCCCGTAGATAAGCACGGCGGAAGCGCCAAACGAGCCTATGAGCATGACCAGGGCCGTGCCGTCGAGAAGCCGGTAATGGATAAAGGTCACCGCGGCCATGCCGAGGATGGCGCCCACCCACGACCATATGATCACGGACAGGCCCACCCGTGGCGGGCTCTGGGCGCCTCCTCTCATCTTCTTAAAATATTCCATAATGCCCGGCCCCGGTCCTCACCACAGGGGCGTGCCGCCCCCATCCACATAGATGACCTGCCCGGTGATATACTCCGCCTCCGCCGAGGCCAGAAAGGCCACCAGGTTGCCTATGTCCCGGGGCTGCCCCACCCGGCCGAAGGGCCAATCGGGGGCCAGGGACTTGACGTCGTCGGTGCCCTTTATCCGGCGGGCGACCTTCCTCATCATCTCGGAGTCGGTGTGGCCGGGGGCGATGACGTTTACCCTGATGCCATGGCCCCTCTCCTCCAGGGCCAGACACCTGGCCATGGCCTCCATCCCCGCCTTGGCGATAGCATAGGGCACGTGGCCGGCGGCGAACATCTTGGTCTCCGCCGAGGAGATGAAGATTATGTCGCCCCGCTCGCCCAGGCGCATGTGGGGCAGGACCGCCTGGGTGAAGTGAAAGGAGCCGAAGACATGGGTATCCACCAGGTGGCGGACCTCGCCGACCTCGGTCCTGATAAGGCGGTTCCCCGAGGAGGAGCCACCGGCATTGTTGACCAGGATGTCGATCCTGCCCCAGGACTCCATGGTGAGGGCCACCGTCTCCTTGACCCGGTCATAGTCGGCGACATCGGCCAGAAAGTGCAGGCAGCGCCGGCCCAGGGCCTCGATCTCGGCCGCCGTCTCCCGGGCGGCGGTCTCATCCCGCCGGTTGACAATAACCACGTCGGCCCCGGCCCCGGCCAGGGCCAGGGCGCACCCCTTCCCTATCCCCCGGGAGCCCCCGGTAACCAGGGCAACTCGCCCCTCCAGACTCGCCCCCATACCCCTACAGGCTCTCCATAAAGGTATCTATGGCATCCATGACCGGGGCCTCGGTGAAGTCCCGCCGGTCGGTCATGCTGGCCTCATAGGTCATGCAGGGTATCCCCTCCTTCTGGAGGGCCATCCTCAGTTCCATATTCCCCTCGTTATAGCCCGGGCAGCCCCGGTTAAGGTGGATGACCACCCCCTGCGCGTGCCACTCCCTGACGGCCCGAAACACCGTCTCCAGCTTGCCCGGCACATGGAGGATGCGCTTGAAGAACTGAGCGTCGGTATTCCACTCGGCCAGAAAGCGCAGGGCCTCCTCCCGGGTGCGCAGGGTGATGCCCTGCTCCGCGGGGGGCTTCTTGGGCTCCCAGTTGCCCTCCGGGCCCACCACATAGGGGCTCTGGCCGATGCAGAAGGTGTACACGGAGCCGACGAAGACCGCCCCGTACCGGGCAGGATAGCGAAAGAGGCCCAGGTTGAACCAGGGGGGCTGCCCCTCATGGAGCAGGCGGTACTTCTCCACCCCCAGCGCCGAGATGCCGTTGTTGACCCGGTCCTGTACCTCATCCAGGAGGCCCTCATAGAAGGCCACCACCTCCGGCCGGTCCCGGTTCAGCAGCAGGGGGGTGAACAGGGTGAACAGGGCCCTCTCATCCAGGGGGGCGGGTACGGCCTGGTTCAGGATACAGATCCGGGCCCAGAGATAGTGGGACCGGGTGGTATTGTTGATGGCCGCGATGAGCCTTTCATCGTCATAGGTCCTGCCGGTAACCCGCTGCACCCAGTCCACAAAATCATGGTACTGGGAGGCGAAGTAGTCCACATACTGGTCCCGGGTGGCGGGCTCCATGAAGGTGGTCAGGGGGACATCGAAGCAGAAGAGGGGGACATCGAAGTGCTCGGCCACCACCTGTCCCGACTTGCCCTGGGAGTCGCAGGCGTTGAGCTGCACCACCAGGTCGGGGCGGGGGAAGTCGCCCCAGGGCCCCCGGCCCAGAAACATGGAACCCAGCATCAGCCGGTAGTAGCCGCAGCCCTCCCGCCCGTGCCCCTCCGCCTCCAGGGCCTCGAAACACTCCAGGGCCAGGGAGTCATCGGTGGCCACCATGCCCCCATAGGTCTCCCCGGCCAGGACCTCGAAGTCCCCCAGGCCGGCCATCAGCTCGTAGGGTATGGCCGTGCCGCCGGCCACCAGGAGCTTTCCCTTCTCCCGGGCCTCGCACATATTTTTATAGAGCTGAGTCCGGAGCTCCCCGGCCCTGGACCAGGAGTCTAAGGGCCGGGTCTTGAACTCGTTTTTCACATCCGTCAGCATTTTCGCCATTACACTATTTCCAACTGCAGCATCTCCAAAAAGGCCTCCAGGCGGGTCCTGAACTGCCCCGCGGGAACCGTTGTGTCCAGCTCCAGGGTGAGGCACGGGATGCCGCGCTCCCGGAACATGGACTCGATGGCCGGGTTATCGAACTCGTGGGGGTCGCAGAACTTCTCGTGGATCAAAACGGCGGCCTCCACCCGGTATTCTTGAGCCAGCCGGAGTATGTGCTCCAGCCTGTGGCGCTCCACCAGGTCCTTCTGCGGACAGGGGGGCTTTTCCAGGTAGCGGGCCGCCAGGGCCCCCAGCCGGTCCTCGCCGGGGACCACCTCCCCCCAGAAGTAGCGGCTTCCCGAGCAGTGGTCGTCGATAACCACCCGGCCCCCCAGCGACTCGATCAGCCGGATCACCTCGGTGTCATCGTTCTCGCTGCCCAGCACCATGATACGCGTCCCCACCGAGCCGTTTCCCCCCGGTCCGGGCAGCTGGGCCAGGAGCTCCTGAAGCAGCCCGTTATGCTCCTCTTTATCCATGAACATGCCGGACAGGACCATCTCCATGGCCTGGGTGCCGGATATGGGGGGGGAATCCCCCCTGCGGAGCTCATAGATCTCCCTCTGAAGCCGGCGGTTGGTGTTATATATATCAATGGCCCGGTCCAGGGACTCATCCGGGATGGGCGCCCCCGTCCACTCCTCCAGCGAGCGCTGGAACTGGACCAGCTCCGCCCTGAGGTACCCGGCGGCGCTGGGAATGGTAACCCGGGAGGGCATGGACAGGTAGTGGCTATAGGAGACGGGCAGGTGGCGCTGCCAGGAATCGAAGGTCTGATAGATGTGGACGCAGGAGCGGGCAATGGCCACCCCCTCCACATATTCATATCTCCCCAGGAGGCCCTGGGCCAGGCAGTCCCGGCAGAAGGGGCAGAAGCCGCCGTAAAGATAGGGCTCGGTGACATCCTGAGGCTCGTGGCTGCCCATGATGCGCACGGGGAGGATGCCCGCCGCGTAAACTATCTCCTCGGGCACATAGGTGCAGAAGTAGCCCAGCACCCTGCCCCCGGTCCGTTCCTTCCAGGACCGGGCATAGTCATGCCGGCCCTTCATTATCTCCTCAAATTTTCCCATGACTCCGGGACCGCTCAAATACTTTCCCCCTTGTTCGACGGCAGGACCCCAACCTTCAGGCGGCACACCTACCCCGGCCATGGCGGTCGGGTAGGGCAATTATACCATAACCGGCACCGCACCTCGACCCGG
>JAZFUS010000115.1:0-15205 GCA_036447315.1 Dehalococcoidia bacterium | reverse complement strand
AGGCTGCCCTGCGGGACAGCGAGGAACAGTATCGAGACCTGTACGAAGAGGCCCCTGCCGCATATTTCTCCGTGGGCACCGACGGCATCATTCAGATGGCCAACCGCAGTGCGCTGGAGCTGCTGGGGTATACCATGGAGGAACTGGTGGGCCGGGCAGTATTCGACATGTACGCGGATACGCCGTCGGGAAAAAAGAAGGCACAGGGCATGTTTCGGAGGTTTCGCAAGGGAGGGGTCGTCCGTGAGGAGGAGATGCAGATGCGCCGGGCGGATGGCGGGATAGCATGGGTCTCTGTATCGGTGCGCCCCATCTTCGATGCCCGGGGCCAGGTGGTGGTAAGCCGCTCCATGGCCGTGGACATCACGAAGCGCAAACAAGCCGAGGAAGCCCTGGTCCGGGAGAGGGAGGAGCTGGCCCGCTCCAATGCCGACCTGCAGCAGTTCGCCTATGTCGCCTCCCATGACCTGCAGGAGCCCCTGCGCATCGTGGCGAGCTATGTACAGCTTCTGGCCCGGCGCTACAAAGGCAAGCTGGATGCCGAAGCCGACGAGTTCATCGGGCATGCCGTGGATGGGGCCACCAGGATGCAGGTGCTTATCAACGACCTGCTGGATTACTCGCGCCTGGGCTCGGGGGGTAAACGGCTGGAGCCCACCGACGGCTCGGCCGTCCTCGCCCTGGCCCTGGATAACCTGAAGGCGGCGATCAAGGAGAGCGGCGCGGTGGTCACCCAGGACACCCTGCCCACCGTGCCCGCCGACGCCTCGCAGCCGGCCCAGCTGCTTCAAAACCTCATCGGCAATGCCATCAAGTTCCACGGCCAGGAGCCCCCTCGCGTCCATGTCTCGGCGGAGCGAAAGGGAGACGAATGGGTCTTCTCCGTCCGCGACAACGGCATAGGCCTGGACACCGATTTCTCCGACAATATCTTCATCATCTTTCAGCGCCTGCATAGCGTGGGGAAGTACCCGGGCACCGGCATGGGCCTGGCCATCTGCAAGAAAATAGTGGAGCGCCACGGCGGACGGATCTGGGTGGAATCGGAGCCAGGACAAGGATCAACGTTCTACTTCACAATACCGGTGAAAGGAGATAAGCAACCATGAGTACCAAACCCATGAGCATCCTGTTGGTGGAGGACAACCCCGCCGACGCCCGGCTGACGGTTGAGGCCTTCAAGGAAGGCAAGGTGTCCAACAAACTGGTCATAGTCGAGGATGGAGTGGAGGCCATTTCCTACCTGAGGCAGAGGGGCGAATACGCCGAGGCACCGCGCCCCGACATCATCCTGCTGGACTTGAACCTGCCCCGGAAGCATGGCCGCGATGTCCTGGCGGAGATCAAAGAGGACCCTAACCTGAGGCGCATCCCGGCGATTATCCTGACCACCTCCAGGGATGAACGCGACATCATCAACATCTACAACCTCCACGGCAACTGCTATATTACCAAGCCGGTGGACCTGGACCGGTTCATCGAGGTCGTCAGGTCTATAGAGGAATTCTGGCTGGCCACCGTGAACCTACCGGCGGACGGAATGTCATGAGCGATGGACCCATCGGGGTCCGCCCGGCGGAGGGTAACCCCGGCCTCGTTAAATCCAACTTTATCTATGGCCCCATTATCGGAGGGCGGGGCCCATCTTGCTTTCAGTATCAGAGGCCCTTTTTTTTCAGGAGCTTCATCGGCGACACGATGTGATTCTTGAGGCCCAGCTCTTCCCCGGGAATGCCGATAGCCAGGCCCACTAGCTGTGACAGATGCAGTATAGGGATCTCGAAATTACCCCGGACCTCCTTCACGGCATCTCCCTGATAAACGTCCAACGCCGTAGCACACTGAGTACAGGGGGTCACCACACAGTCAGCCCCCCGGTCAACGGCATCCCCGAGGACATGGCCTATCGACAGGTAAGAGACCTTTTCCTCGGTGAGCAGGGTATGAAACCCACAGCAAAGCGCCTTGGCCGGATAGTCAACGGTCTCACCGTCGAGGAACTCCCTGACCAGAATGTCTATCGACGTCGGTTTCATGGGGTTCTCGAACCCGTAATGCCCCCCCGGCCTTATCATGTGGCATCCATAAAAAGGAGCTACCTTCAGGTTGGTGAGGACCCTCTGCACGGCCTCGCGGACGGCCACGTATCCGACCAACCTGATCAGGAGCCAGGGCAGGGTTATCACGTCCACGGTACCCCTATAGGACCTTCCATGCTCACCCAGGACCTCGTTCAGCGTTGAGCGTTCCTCCTCGCTGTTATTATATTTGGAGGCGGCGTCCACCAGGTTGAAGGCGCAGGTATTACAGATAGTGAAAAGTTTGTAGGCCCCGGTCGCCTCGGCGAGGGCCAGGACCCTGCCGCTGAGGGCCTGGGCCACTTCGGGGTCGGCGACGCGCATCTCCATGGACCCGCAGCACCCTGCATTGGCCAGGTCGACGAGCTCAACACCGAGCCTTTCACAGACTTTACGTGTCGCCTGGTCAGCCGCCCGGTTCACGGCCCTGGCTTCACAACCCGGATAATAAGCGACCTTAAACCTCATTTTTTCCTCTTTACGGCTTCGATAGTCTTTTTGATTTCGTCAAGTCCCGGGTTCGCCGGTTGCTTGAGGGGCAGTGTCCCCCTGGCCAGCATCCGCAGTCCCCTGGGCAGGTCGGCGACCACTTTTAGCCCCTTGACCTTCCTCATCAGGACGACCGGGTCGATGTCTCCGGACTCCATTATGGCCTCTTCAAACTAGGTGAAAGCCCGGGAACTCCGGTAGACCTCTTCAGCCACGGAAAGCCTCTTCAGGGGCTCGATGGCATCCCCGAACGGGTCCACGGCCTGGGGACATACCTCGCCACACCTGAGACATGAAGTGCATTTGAATATCCCATTATCTACGATCAGGTCCGCCCTGTCGCCGTCGTCCCTGGGGTCCAGGACTTTCATGGCCAGCTTCACGTAAGCAACGGGCCCCGCGAACCCTTGCGATCCCACCAGGGAAACGACCGGGCACGCGGATGTGCACAACCCGCACTCGATACAGTCCATCAGCTTGAAGACGTGTATCATTTCCTCGTGGGTGACATTCTCCGGAAATCCGGGGTACGGCTTTATGCGGACCATTCTTGGATTTAACCTCTCGATGGACTCCCTTATCTCATCGAGGTCGACCACCAGGTCCTTCACTATCCTGAGGTTGTCCAGGGGCTCGATCACCATTCGAGGTTGCACCGGCTCCCAACAGGCCAGGACCGGGACCCCGTTGACCTTGACGCCACAGGTCCCGCACCTGTTGCTTCCGCAGTAGTATCTGAAGGCAAATTCCACACCCAGCTCGTCAGCAATGAGCTCCAGGGCGCCCAGGACCCTCATCCGGCTCCTGTAGCCGACCTCGTATGCCTCATAGCGGGGCTTATCGTCCCGGGAAGGATCGAACCTGAATAACGAGACCTCTATCTTGTCCCCCAGCTCCATACTGTAACCCCCTAATAGATCACTTTGAAGTAGTCGACCCTGCCCCCTTCGGGCCTGACATATTTTAGCTCAGCCGGCACCCGGCGGAACTCCAGTTTACCATCCACCTTGGCCACGACATTGTGCGCGAGCCAGTTTTCATTGTCCGTATAGGGATAATCGTCCCGAAAGAACGGCCCCCGGCTCTCCTTTCTCTCCAGGGAAGCCAGCAGCAGCAGCCCACAAAACTCCAGCATGTCCGGGACATCAACGGCGTCCAGCCAGCCCTGGTTGTAATTCAAGCCCGTTGCTTCCAGGCCCATTTGAGGCAGCATCTCCTCCTCTACCCTCCTCAGCTCCTTCAGCCCCGTCTGAAGCTTCTCCTCGTTCTTCCATGGAAACAGGGCTTCCGTCATGACCCGGCGGATCTTGGTCATGACCACGCCGGGGTGATAACCGCCTTCCTTTCCGGACCTCAGCGACCCCAGGAGCCGTGTTTCCACCTCCCTGACCTGCTCCGGAGCCGGTTGGGGCATCCCCATGTCCCTAACCCGCTTCTCGGCATGGGCCGTGGCCACCTGGGCGCAGTAGCAACACCAGACGAAGCTGGAATGTCCTCCCGCCCCACCAGGAGCGTACAGGCCCGGGACCCGGGTTTGCTGGGTCTTCTCGTCGACCCTTATGCCCCCGATAAAGTTTGCCTCGAAGTTCATGGCGTTCTCTATCATCTCCTCGCCTACGTTCATGAACCCCAGGTGGTCGAAAGCCCTCCTGGCCGCCTGATATTCGCGGTCGAACTCACCGGTCATGTGCCGGTAGCTGCTATAGTATTCTCCATCCCACTTCGCCTTACCCTGCATGATCTGCTGTACGGTCCTCTTGTACTGCAGGTGGTACATGGCCGTGGTCCCCTGAGTAAACTGGTCCGGTGTGAAGAAGAACTCCCCATAGCTGTTGAACATGTGGGGGGTCTTGTCCGTGTTGGGGTTTGGGTTCGGATAGCAGTGCTGGTTATACGTAATCGGGTCTTTGTTGTCAACAACATGGATGAACCATAGCTCAAGGTCCTTCAGCTCAGCTCCGGCATCCAGGGCCATCACATAACCCTCGCCGAACACCTCCCTGGTGGCAGTGGTCCTGGTGGTTACCCGGGCCGCCTGTCCGGTGCAGAGGAACGTGGCCCCGGCGGAAATTACATAGAGCTTTCCGTCACGCATGCCCAGCCCGACGCCTCCGGTCACCTCGCCACCCCGGGTGAGGAGACCGGTTGCCCGGCACTCCTCGACCACGCGAATGTTGTCATTGGCGAAGACCTCATGCCTCAAGAGGTCCATCAACTGGGGACCGGTCTGCCCCTGCCGGGGGGCCCACACCTGCTTTTGATGCACCGGGCCGGTGCTGCTGATCAGGCTGCCGTCGGCCATCCTCCTGATGTACAGGCCGTGCTCTTCAAACCAGTTGTAGAAATACTCCCGGGTCCAGGCCGACGCGTCCAGGGCATAGTCCTGGTCCAGCAGATAGTGGCCCAGGTAGGCACAGAACATGGAGAGCAGGGCTTTCTGTTTCTCCGGAAGCTCCCGGCGGGGCTCGGCCCTCACCTCTTTCTGTACCCTGCCCAGCTCCTCCCGCGCCTCAGAGCTCATGTAGGCCTGGGGCGGCCCTCCCGCCAGGTTTGTGGCCGACCTGGAGCAGCCACCTTTCCCCACCAGGCTTTTGGAGATCAGGACCACCTTCAACCCGCGTTCAGCGGCTTGAAGGGCGGCGAAACAACCGGTAACCCCACCCCCGACCACCAGGATATCCGCCTCAAGATACTGCTTTTCCAATTCCTTGATCTCAGGCAATTCCTTTCACCCCCTGACGTGAACACAGCGGCAGGCCCCAACACCCCCACCGGGCTGTTGGCCGGGTATGCGTCGTGCCCCTGCGCGTCCGCCCCGCCCGGCTGCTCATTGCCGAGATTATACCCCCTGGCCGCCATCCGGGCAACACCCTTCCCCTGCCGCCGGACCACTTGAGGGAGGGCGGGCCTGTGACCCCGCCGGCCGGGGCAAATGCCTCCACCCGTATTCCGTTTGATATTGACAAAAACAGCTCAGCTACATAAAGTGGGCTAAAGCCACGCCGATGCTGGCAACGGCGGCATGGGCCCGGGCGGCCGTTCTACAAAGGAGTCAGTTTTCCATGTCCGAAATTTCGGACCAGCAGCTGGACCCCCCACACCGGGTCCTCCTGGGTCCCGGACCCAGCAATATCCACCCCCGGGTCCAGAAGGCAATGTCGGCACCCATGGTGGGACACCTGGACCCCTACTTTCTCACCATAATGGATGATACCGTAGCTCTGCTCCGAGCCCTCTTCCGGACGGAGAATGCGCTCACCTTCCCCATCTCCGGGACGGGGTCGGCGGGGATGGAAGCCGGCTTCTGTAACTTCCTGGAGCCGGGGGACGTGGCCGTCATCGGGGTCAACGGTCTTTTTTCGGAACGGATGGTGGATAACGCCACCCGGTGTGGCGCTGAAGTCATCCAGGTGCCCGCGGAGTGGGGACGAATCGTTGAACCCGAAGCCATCGAGGCTGCCCTGAAATCCCGGAGGCGGGTGAAGCTCCTGGCCCTGGTCCACGCCGAGACCTCGACGGGCATCCTTCAGCCCCTGTCCGAGGCTTCCCGGCTGGCCAGGCAATATGAAACCCTGTTTCTGGTGGACACGGTTACCTCCCTGGGGGGACATGAGGTGGCCGTGGATGATTGGGGCGTCGACATCTGCTATAGCGGCACGCAGAAATGCATAAGCGCCCCTCCGGGTCTGGCGCCCTTCACCGCCGGCCCCAGGGCCCTGAAGGCGCTGGAGGCACGCACACAAAAGGTGCAGAGCTGGTACCTGGACCTCTCACTGCTCTCCGCCTACTGGTCGGAGGGCAGGTTCTATCATCACACCGCCCCCATATACATGATCTATGCCCTGCATGAGGCCCTGGCGCTGATAGCCGATGAGGGCCTGGAGGCCCGTTGCCGGCGCCACCTCAGGCATGGCTCGGCCCTCCAGGCCGGGCTTGAAGCCATGGGGCTGACGTTGCACGCCCAGGAGGGCTTCCGGTTGAGCACCCTGACCTCGGTACGCATCCCGGCGGGTGTCGATGACCTGCGGGTGAGGCAGGGGCTTCTCCACGGGTCCGGCATCGAGATCGGCGGGGGCCTGGGGCCGCTGAAGGGACAGATCTGGAGAATCGGCCTCATGGGGTACTCCTCCACCGAGGATAATGTGCGCCTGTTGCTGGCCGCCCTGGAAAAGCTGCTAGTCGCGGAGGGCTGGTCCCTGGCGCCGGGGGCCGGGGTGACCGCAGCCACCCGGGCCCTGCAGAAGGCATGAGACCTGAGGAGCCCCGTTATCCGGTCCCGTCATACCTTACGGATGGCGGTCAAATCTAACCCTTAAAATTTACAGCCTTCGGGGGAAGGCCACCAGGTTACGCATGGGGCATTTCGTTCGGCCCATGCCAGTCGGGGTGGACCTCCTTCTGCTCGATGGAACTGCCCAGGGCTTCCCGGAAGGGATCATAGATAAAGGCACACCAGAGACAGGGTTTGCCCGGCTGCGAATTGAAGTGCTGGTGCTCGCAGCCGCCGGCCATCACGGGCAGGACAATCAGGTCGCCGGCCTCCCAGTCATGCCTGACGCCATTGACTATTGTATATCCAACTCCCTCCAGGACAAAGATGCCCAGACCCCCCTGATGCCTGTGCTTTCCGGAATGGCGTTTGATGTCATGGACGAAGATGAGCCAGCCCGGTGTCCCCACCTCGTGCCAGTTAAGGTGGGTTAGAATAAACTTCAACAGTCCCTGGCGACTCTGCTCCCAGGGCACATCTTTACCATGGATCACGACCTTGCCCGCGGCCATCTGTTGGGTCTTTTCCAGCTGCGAGCGGAAAATTTTTTCATATACCAGCTCCTGGGGTTCCGGTTCACGGCCCCGCTCAACAACACGCTCTACCATGATTGCCTCCTTACCATAAATTCAAATTGCCCATATCCGGCCACTATTACTACTCTGTGAGGATAAGGCCCCGGCTCCCCCGCTGTCAACCGCACCAGGTGTGCCGAACAGGGGCCGCCCGCGCTCAGTTCCGGCCCAAAAGGTGGTACAATTACCCGGGGCCGGGCGCCACCCCGACATCCTGCCCCCCATGATACATCACGAAAAGTAGGAGCAAAACGGGGAAAGAATGACCTCAGACGACGCGCTCACCCCCCAAACCCCGGGCAGCCCCGGTCAGGGAGGCATCTACTACGGCTGGATCATGGTTGCCGCCCTCTTTTTTATCATTTTCGTATTTTGGGGCACGTACAACAGCTTCGGGGTCTTTTTCATACCATTATCTGAGTGGTTTGGCTGGAGCCGGGCCGAAACATCCGGGGCTTTCACCCTGGGCATGATAATGCAGGGGCTCAGTGGGGTTGCCGCCGGGGCATGGGTTGATAAACACGGGCCCAGGGTGATGATGACGGCGGCCTGCCTGCTCACCGGCCTGGGCTTCCTGTTGATGTCCCAGACCAGCGCCCTCTGGCATTTCTACCTCTTTTTCGGTGCCCTGGCTGGCTTCGGCGCCGGTGCCGCCTACATAGCGCCGGTGGCCACCATTCCCCGGTGGTTCACCCGAAGGAGGGGACTGGCCCTGGGAATCATGCTGGCGGCCATGGGAGCCGGGCAGATGGCCATGCCGCCGCTGTTTAACGACCTGCTTACCCGCTATGGCTGGCAGTCCAGCTTTGTGGTGGCGGGGGCGATGGTAATAATCATCGGCCTTCCCGCCGCCCTGCTGCTGAGACGCTCCCCGCCGGCCGGGCAACCCCAGGAGGCAGCGAAGGTCGGTGACCCCAACGCAGGACAGGGGACCTGGTCCACCGGGAAAATGTTACGAAGCCCGCAGTTCTGGCTGCTCAGCGCCATCTGGCTTTTGGCCGCCTTCTCCCTCCAGATGGTCATGGTCCACATAGTCCCCTTTGCCCGCGATGAGGGAATTTCCCGCGAAACCGCGGCCTGGCTCCTGACCCTATATGGCGGGGTAGCTATCGTTTCCAGAGTCGGAGTGGGGTGGATCTCAGACATGCTGGGAAACAGGGCCACCTATCTGGGCTGCCTCTTGCTCCAGATGGTGGCCCTGGTCATCCTTGCCGGAGCCGGGGACCTGTGGACGTTTCGTGTGGCCGCGGCGATTTTTGCGGCGGGCTACGGAGGCGGTGCCAGCGTCTTTCCCAAGATCGTCGCGGATATCTTTGGCCTCAGGACCATCGGAGTCGTTCTGGGCCTTGTCGGACTGGGCTGGTCCCTGGGGGCAGGTCTGGGGCCCTTTTTGGGGGGTCTTATTTTTGACCTCTCCGGGAGGTATTTTGCGGCTTTTCTCACCGGGGCAGGGGCTATAGCCCTGGCCCTGGCCCTGGTAGTCATCCTGTTCAATGTCACCAGGGTCACCAGGCCACAAACCGGATCGATTCTCCCCGCCTGACCCCGGCACATCCGCAAAAGGTGTTAAAATAACCGGGATCAGGTCAATTGCTGAGGGCTATCGGAACGATTTGAATTCACCGGGAGGGAGTTACATGCCCGATCTCAGGGCTGAATATGACGTGGTAGTCGTCGGTGGCGGCACCGGGGGTGTTCCCGCCGCCATTGCGGCTGCGCGAAACGGGATGAGCGTCCTGCTCATCGAGAAAAACGGCTTTTTAGGGGGGTTGACCACCGGCGGTCTGACCATACCAGTCTGGCCACACTGGACTGGCGGGCGCTCGGGCGAGGGCCCCAGGGAATATTTTATTAAAGGGATCTATACCGAGATTCGAGACCGCCTCAATGAGCTCGGCGCCCTGGCTCCA
Organism: Dehalococcoidia bacterium; assembly: GCA_036447315.1. Classification (GTDB taxonomy): domain Bacteria; phylum Chloroflexota; class Dehalococcoidia; order JACVQG01; family JAZFUS01; genus JAZFUS01. The sequence goes on along the minus strand of JAZFUS010000115.1, from coordinate 5,883 downwards.
GACGAACGCACCGCGGACGAGGAGATATTAAAGTTCGTGCTACAGGAGTTATGCCTCGAGGCCGGGGTGCAACTCCTTTTCCACTCCTTTGTCTTCCGGCTCACGAAGAATGGGCGCCGGGTGACAACCATTGAGATTGCCAACAAATCCGGTTCGCGGTCGTTTTCGGCGAGGGTTTTCATAGATGGCACCGGCGACGCCGACCTGGTCGCCCTGGCCGGTGGCCAGTGGCTCAAGGGCAGAGATTCGGATGGAGCCACCCAGCCCATGACGATGACCTTCAGGCTGGGCGGCGTGGACACGGACAAACTGGCGCAGGACAGCCCCTACCATCACAGCAGAATCAGCGCCCGGGGGCAGGGACCATCTGAAATGCCGGAAGGCGTAGCGTCCATACATGAGGAGTACCTCGAGGCCAAGAACCGTGAGGAGATATCGGACCCCCGGCCTATTCTGATGTATTCGCACTACTTTCGACCGGGCATCGTTCATTTCAATACGACACGGGTCCAGTATCTGGATGCGACGAATGCGGAAGACCTGACCAGGGCGGAGATCGCCGGCAAACGGCAGGTCATTGAGATACTGAAGTTCCTCAAGAGGTTCCCCGCCTTTGCCGATGCTTACCTGATCCAGATGAGCAGCGAGATCGGAATCCGGGAAACAAGAAGAATAGTCGGCGACTACGTATTGACCGAGGAGGATGTCCTGAGTGGCCGGAAGTTCGAGGACGGTATCGCCCGGGGACACGCTCCCGTGGACATCCACGACCCGGACGCGCAGGATATGTCAACGGATGTTATATTGAAGTTCTTACCAAGGGGGACCACTTACGATATACCATATCGTTGTCTGGTGCCCAAGGACTTTGATAACGTTCTTATGGGCTCGCGCTGCCTATCGGCCACCCATGAAGCCCACGGCTCGGTGCGCATGATCCACCACATTTCCGCCGTCGGGCAGGCAGCCGGGACAGCGGCCGCCCTCGCTTGCCGCAACGATGTCCCGTGCCACCGGATAGATGTTGAAGGGCTACGCCGCACCCTTGCGGAACAGGGTGCCAGTATCTGGCGGGAGGGTATGCCCGGCTAGCGGTCCCGCCGGGAAAACCGTCACCAGGGATGAAAGCTGGTTATACTATCGGCAAACCCTTTTCGGCCCGTAGTTGAGTTCATGACAATGTCCATGGCCATAAGAGAGTCGGTTACCCTGTCGACAATCAGAAAGTGCTCCTGCACATAGGCCTTTCCCCTTTTTCCTATTCGCTCGGCAAATTGCGGGTGATCCAACAAGTAGAGAACTTTCTGAGCGGTCCTCTGGGGATTCTCATAAAAAAAGCCGGTATAGCCCTTTCTGATCTGGAAGGGTATTCCCCCCACATTACCTGCTATGACCGGTTTACCCTTCCACAGGGCTTCGGTAATCACCAGCCCAAAACCCTCTCTGGTCGATGGCTGCATTATCACGGTGGCGGCCCGCTGGAGGGCGTTTACCTCCCGGTAGTTCTCGAGGCGGTCGGCCAACGGGAGATTCAGTACATGAATGTCTCCATCATCCGCGGTCTCCGCGCGGATGGCGGCCAGGATTCCCCCACTTTCCGGGTCGTCGTCAGCGGAACCTCCGGCTATCACCAGCTGGCATTTTCTCTCTTTCCTCACCTGGCGATATGTGGCTATGGTCCGGTCCAACCCCTTCCATGGGTCGAACCTTCCGACTTGAACGATCAGGGGAACACTCCGGTCTATTCCGTATTTGATGAGGACCCGGCTTATCTCTTCCTCACTAAGCTCCCGGTTCTTTTCGGAAAGGGGGTCGATGAACGGTGGGATTATAAACTTCGGAACGGGCCAACCGGGATAAACGTAACGGGCCGCAGAGAATACGGCAGCGTCATAATCCTTGACCCAGTCATGGATTAAACTCAACAGACCGTTTTGGGACTTTATCGCCGGCTCTATGTCGATGTGACATCTCCAGATCCATCGCTCCCTGTCTTTTCTCAACAACCGGCATAACAACATCGGCTGAGGATCATTTACATTCACTATGTCCGGGGAATAGTCGATAATATTGTCGCTGGTACACTCCTGAAGTTGAGCGACGTAGGTCCGTTTCATTTCACCGGTGAAGGTGCCCTTCATGCCCTGCAACAGATTATGGAGCTTTTTTGTGCATTCGAAGTAGCTACTCTGCCCCTTGATGATTTTCCACTCCGCCTCAATACCCAGCATGTTCAGAAAGGGGATTGAGCTATAGAGCATCTCGGCAACGCCACCGCCCTGAGCGGTGGAATTCAGCTCCAATATCTTCAGACCATCGAGCCGTTGACAGATACCCTGTATTTTTTCCATCTTCTCGTTGCCGACGATAGAGGCATAGGCCTCTAAAGAATGGGTCGAGAAAGGACGGAAGTCTTTCCTCTTGCTATAAACGGTCCCGTCCGGCAGGGTAGTGGTGGTGGTATTGGTCATTTGTTATTCACTCCAAATACAACCTGAGTTGGTCCCCGTCCAGCACATCCTCCAGTAATTTCTGAAGTTTTTCCATGGCCAGGGGAGAGGGGACTGTCTTACCCGATTCCCACCTCTGGACAGTATTCAGTGAGACACCGATGTCCCTGGCGAGCCGCTCCTGTGACCACCCCTTTGAGACCCGAAATTGCTTTATCTTTCCGGCTAGCTTCGGCATGTCACATATTCTATATCACATGTTATAACACTTGTCAAGTACTTTGATGTATTGACCGGGCCTCACGATACTAAACGTATAGTTTATGACAGGATTTCTACCCTTGCGTGGCTCCTTCTTCCCCGTGGCTTTTCATTATCGATTATAGACCGGCGAATGGTGGGAGGCCATCCACATAAAGAATGATTTAGGGGTGATTTTAAGGAGCTGTAAGTAGTAGCCCTTCCGGACTATACCCTCGATAATGCATGCCAGGGAAGCAGGCAGTCCAATGAACCCACTATTAAAACGGCGTTTCCCATTTAAACTCGCAATCAGGCATCCTGACCCTCATCGCTCTTGTCGCCATGAATATGTCCATGGCACCAGGTACCCACCAATGCGTGCACTTTGATGTGGGGAATCCAGCACCAAAGGTGGTACAATAGCCCGGGGCGGACCGGTCAACTCAAGGGGTGAGAATATTGCCCGCACTATGTGCGGGCTCAAAGCTGGATCCGGACCGATGGAAGACTCGAGGCGATTTCCGGGAGGCAAACCGCATGATCAAGGTCATTATGTCTTTCAAAAGAAAGCAGGGCTGTTCCCCCGAGGAGTTCTCCCGGCACTGGTCGGATGTGCACGGGCCCCTGGTGGTAAAGCTGCTGCCCGGACTGAAAAAGTATGTTCAGAACCACCCCGTCGCTCTGCCCGGCGGAGGATCGCAATTTGATGGTGTTGCCGAGCTCTGGTTCGACGATGAGGAGTCCTGGCGAAAAGCTGGTGATTTCTACTCCGGAGACGCCGGGAAAGCAATACGGGATGACGAGGCCAAATTCATAGACTCAAGCAGCAGGGTTTATTTCACCGCCCAGGAGAAAGTGATCAAATGATAGCCAGGGGACCGCGGGAGGTTCCTGGAAAGCGGGCGGTCAATACGGGCGAGCACATATTGGGAGGGATGCTATGGGCGATGCACTGAAAGGTAAGGCGGTGGTAATAACAGGGGGAGGCCGGGGCATCGGGCGGGAGACGGCCCTGGCCATGGGCCGCGAGGGGGCCAACATACTTGTTAACGATATAGGCGGGTCCGCATTGGGGATTGGAAACTCCGCCGGTCCCGCGGACGGGGTAGCCGAGGAGGTCCGCAAACTGGGGGTCGAGGCCATCCCAAACTATGAATCGGTGGCCGATTTCCAGGCTGCCGGTAGAATCATAAAGAGCTGCGTGGACGCCTTCGGCCGCATAGATATTCTGGTGAACTGTGCCGGCATCATCCGGGATGGTTTCTTCCTGGAGATGAGCGAGGAGGACTGGGACACGGTGGTCGCCGTCCATCTCAAGGGCACTTTCAACTGCTGCCGCCACGCCCTTCCGCTTATGAAGGACCAAAACTACGGCAGGGTCATCAACTTTTGCTCGGGCCTCTGGGTCCGCTCGGAGGGCCACGTCAACTATGGCGCTGCCAAGGCCGGCATTCTGAGTCTGACCTATGGTCTGGGCAAAGAGATGGACAGGTACGGTGTTACGGTAAACGCCATTTTACCCCTGGCCTCCACCCGCCTCCATGACATCAGCCGGCAAACCGGTATCAAGCTGGTAGAGGCGGGGCTGATGACCCGGGAGTTCTACGAGTTCATGGAAAAATTCCCCGGCGCCGAATTTACCCCCCCCATGGTCGTGTACCTGGCCACGGACGGGGCCTCCGATATCAGCAGCCAGGCCTTTCGCATCGCCGAGGGCAAGATCATCCGGATGGGACCCCCGCCTGAGGCCGGTTTCATCGCAAAAGACGTCGAGAAAGAGGGGGCCTGGAAGCTGGAGGAACTGATGGAACAGGTGCCCAGGGACCTGATGGCCGACTGAGAAGCCTGCCCGGGTGGCCCTACTGCCCCGCTGCCCCACTTGGAAGGACTCCCGCGCCGTGTCGAACCCCTCGGGGAGGAAGGCCAGCAATAGGGGAGGGTCTGCCCGGATGGCCCTACTGCCCAACTGCCCCACTTGGAAGAACTCCCGCACCGTGTCGAACCCCTCGGGAAGGAAGGCGTCGGCATCCTCGGGGAGGAAGGCCAGTAAAATGGGCAGGTCTGCCCGGATGGCCCTACTGCCCCGCTGCCCCACTTGGAAGAACTCCCGCACCGTGTCGAAAGACTCGGGGAGGAAGGCGTCGGCATCCTCGGGGAGGAAGGCCACCAATAGGGGAAGGTCTGCCCGGATGGCCCTACTGCCCAACTGCCCTACTGGAAGAACTCCCGCACCCTGTCGAAATCCTCGGGGAGGAAGGCCAGGAAAATGGGGAACTTGTCCAGCAGGATGGCGGCCAGCCAGGAACCGCCCACCGAGCCCTCCAGGTTGAAGAAGGGGAACTTGGCAGCCATCGCCAGGAGGGCGCCAATGATGGCTCCCCCCAGGACCAATCCAATGACGGCTCCCCCCACTCTGTCCGCCCAGCCCAACAGGAGCCGCGATGCCAACGACTTGAGCAGGGAGGCCGCCCAACCGGATGCCACCATGGCGCCCACCAGGATAATGACAAAGGCCGCTGTCCTGGCCAGCACGGGCTGGGGGATGAAGGTGAGCTTCGCGGCCAGGGCGGTATCGAATTGTCCGGCCAGTACGATCCCGATGACCAGCCCCACCAGGCTCACCACCGTCTTGATGAGGCCCCTCTTCAGGCCGCTAAAGGCGCTAACCACCAGGACCACCAGTATGATCCAATCAAGCAGGTTCACTGTTCACCCCCATCGGCCTTTGCCCGGTATCTTTCATTCCATTCGGCACAAGGCAACTCTAATCCGTCCTCACTATTGGCGCCCAGCATAGGCCTATATTATTTAGCTGTCAAGCCCTCCCCGGACCTCGCGGGGTCTCCCCGGCCTTAGGGCCAAGGCCCTGCCCCGGTCCACCTAGGGGATGAACCGCCGGGAAACCTTAACGGGGATCCTGGCCTCACAGGGCACCCGGGTCTGGCAGAGCCCGCAGGAGATGTATTTGCCGATATACCCCTCCTTCTCCTTCCAGGAGCTCAGGCCCTCAAACAGGTACTGCCGGCAGGCGTTCTTGTCATGGCCCTGAGCGGTAATGGCCCCCGCCGGACACCGGGTGGCGCACAGGCCGCAGGTGCCGTCGGAATAAAGGCGGCAGTTGGCCGTATGGCTGGGGTAGGTCCTGGGCGAGGCCGGCAACTTCAGGTCGGTGACCACGCTGCCACAGCGC
>JAZFUS010000114.1:0-10581 GCA_036447315.1 Dehalococcoidia bacterium | reverse complement strand
TCTAAAGATACGGGGTTCTCTCGCAGCTACGGTCGCAATCCCTACAGCGGATATGACACCTCCAAGCGGCCTTTCCTCTTCGGCGGCGAGGTGGATGAGCGCCTCGCCGCCCTGGAGCGGGTGGTGGCCGTATCGGTCGGGGAGGCGGACGTGGCCTATCCCTTCTCCGTGATATCAAAGGTGAGGGTGGTTCACGACCGGGTGGGGGGTTCAGAAGTGGTGGTCTTCCACCAGGGGGGGACCACCTCGGCCCTGGACGGGAGCAAAATCAGCACCTCGCGGGACGTGGGCGCCGCCGCCGTCTTCGACCCCGTGGTGGACGGGCGGAGGCTTTCCTTCGAGTGGCGAGACGGCTTCCGGGACCGGGAGACGGGGAGCACCTGGAATATCTTTGGCCAGGCCACCGGAGGGCCGCTTCTGGGGAAGGCCATGACCCCGGTGGTGCATGGCAATCACTTCTGGTTTGCCTGGGCCGCCTTCAGGCCCGACACCATTGTTTACCAACCATGATGCTGGCCGGATAGGGGGAGCAGAAGCCGGGATGGGAAAGCTCTGGATACCGTACGTGGGAGTCATGCTGTTGGGGGGCCTGGTCCTGGCCTGGTCGGTCCTGGGGAGCTTTGCCCCCTCATCCGCCCAGCCTCCCGGAGCCACGCCTACACTGGAATCCCGTCCTCAAGCGACTCCACCTCTTGCCTCTGAAGCCGGGGAAGTCCCCCTGGCAGACCTCTCCCGCTCCAGCGTCCCCCTGGAGGAGGTCTATTTCGATACCTTCGATGGGGGCATGATCCCCCTCTCCAGGGCTTCACAGGAGACCATCTTGAGGCTCAGGGACGCGATCCCGCCCCTGACCCACCCCGAATATGAAGAGGCCGGGGAGGCCTCGTGGCTTGGGCCCCGGGACATGGTGCTGGGCTATGCCGCGGGTGGACAGGCCTATGCCTACCCTTTGAAAATCCTTAATTATCATGAGATCGTCAACGAGGACATCGGGGGCGAGCCCCTGCTTATCTCCTACTGCCCCCTGTGCCGGAGCGGCGTGGTCTACAGCCGGCTTCTGGAAGGGCGCCTTCTCTCCTTCGGCAATACCAGCGCCCTCTTATGAGTCCGATCTGGTGATGTACGACCGCCAGACGGGCTCCTACTGGCACCAGGTGAGCGGGGAGGCCATCGTGGGCGACCTGACGGGAAAAGCCTTAAGCCTCCTCCCCTCGGTTACCGCCTCCTGGGAAGAGTGGCAGGGCCTCTACCCCCAGACCCGGGTCCTCTCCCGGGAGACGGGCTACAGGCGGGACTACAGCCGCGACCCCTTTCTCGGTTATGCCCTGCTGGTGGACAGGGGGGATTTCTTCTTTCCCGTATCAGAAAAAGGCCGCGACCCGCGATTGAGCCCGGCGGAGGTAGTGCTGGCGGTGGAGGTCGGGGACTCCAGGAGGGCCTATCCCCTTAAAGCACTCGGCGATGCCGCTCTGAACGATACCCTGGGGGGGAAGAGGGTGGTCATCCTCAGCAGGAAGGAAGGCCCCTCCGGAGCGGCCTATGTCCCCGAGATCGAGGGGAGGGAGCTGACCTTCGAGATAAGGAACGGCGATCTGGTGGACAGAGAGACGGGCTCCCTCTGGGATCTGGCCGGCCTTGCCCTCGAAGGCCCCCTGGCGGGGAGCCGGATGGAGCCCCTCCCCACCCGCACCACCTTCTGGTTTGCCCTGGTGGCCTCCTTCCCTGGGATCGAGGTCTTCGACCTGTAGGCCGGGGCTTGTTTACGGCTTCACCCCTTATCCCGGTCCGCCGCCCGCCGGGCGTCCCATTTCTGCAAAACGGCCAGGCACTCCCGGCTCAGGACGTCCGTGACCAGCCGGTTCTCTCTGTTCCATCCGGTCACGGACAGCCCCTTCTCCATGGTGTGTTCCCCCCAGCGGTTTTCTTCGGCGGGGTGGCGGGCGCCGACGACGACCGCCGAGATGTTGGCGACGACGACGGCGCCGCAGCACATGGGGCAGGGCTCCAGGGTGGAATAGAGGGTGCAGCCCGAGAGGTCCACGCGCCCCAGGTTTCGGGCGGCTTCGCGTATCGCCATGACCTCGGCATGGGCTGTGGGGTCCTGAAGGGACTCGCGCCGGTTTCCACTCTGTCCCACAACCTTCCCCTCGTGGACGATGACGGCGCCCACGGCCCGGTTTACCGCTTCCCCCGACCTGTTGGCCTCGTCCAGCGCCAGGCGCATGTAGGGTTCATGGTCATGCTGCATGGCTATCTCTCCTTTCCGGCTCCAGATAATTTAAGAAGGCGCCCTTTTTGACTCACCCCTATTGTACGAAAAAACCTGACTTTAGCCCAGCCTCCCCGAGGGTATGTCTGTTGGGGGCCCGCAACCCCCCTCCGCCAACACCGTGCTTGATAGGACGGACCGGGGGTGCTATCATCCGGGTAGCATCACGATATGTTAGCGACTGATCATACAGGCCGGGGAGGAAGCGCCCATGCGGGATATCGGTTTCGAATATTCACCCATCATCGCCAGGGACGTGCTGAAGTGGCCCGGAGACGCCCGCTTGGCGGTGTGGGTTGGGGTTGCCGTCGAGCACCATGAGTTCGACCTGCCCACTATCGGCGGCCCGGGGATGGTATCGGGGAGCGTCCCCGATGTCCGCAATTATTCCGCGCGGGATTACGGCCCCAGGGTCGGTATCTGGCGGCTGATGGACCTCCTGGACAGGTTCGACATCCCCACGACGGCCTTCCTCAATTCCTCGGCCTGCGACCATTATCCCATTATCATCGACGAAGCGCGGAAACGGGACTGGGAGTTTATGGCGCACGGCGTTACCAACTCCAAGATTCTGACGGGCTTGCCGGAAGAGGAGGAGCGGGGCGTCATCAGGGGCGTGATCCAGAGGATCACGGATGCCGTGGGCAAACGCCCGCAGGGCTGGATCGGCCCGGGGCTTGCCGAGACCTTCAACACCAGGGATATCCTGGTGGAGGAGGGCATCAGGTACGTCTGTGACTGGTGCAACGATGACCAGCCCTACCTGATGAGGGCGGGAAAGGGGAGGCTGATGTCGGTCCCCTACTCCGTCGAGCTCAACGATCTCCCCGCGTTCACGTATTACCACCTGTCGCCCGAGTCTTTCTACCAGATGGTCCGGGACCAATTCGATGTCCTCTATGAGGAGGGAAAAACGAACGGGAGGGTGATGAGCATCGGGCTGCATCCCAACATCGTGGGGGTCCCTTTCCGGATAAAATGCCTGGAGAGAATATTAAAGCATATTACGAACCGTAAAGACGTGTGGTTGGCCACGCCGTCGGAGATCGTGGACTGGTGTGACGAGCACTATTTTAAGGAGCCAGCATAACCAGGGGACAAAAAGTAACAAAGCAGTCCCCGGAGCCTCGACAGGCGGGGGCGCCCGCCGGCGGCAAAGAGAAACGGGTGGCAAGCACCAGGGGGAGGTAACCGTGGCCACAAGCCAAAAAGGCCGGAAAATTCCGTTCAGGCTGGAGACCGAGATCCCGCCCTACCGGAGCCTGTGGATCGGGGTGCTCCAGGGTACCTGGCGGGAAATGGGGATGCAGTACGGGCAGAGGGCCGGAAGGGATATCGCCAGGAATTTCGATATCTGGTGGAGAAATAACGTGCTGGCCGATAGGTTGGGCTGGCATAAAGGACGGGCTGAAGGAGAGAAAACGGAGTACGTCAACGCCTATTTTCAGAGAAGCATGAGGGAGTTCTCCTGTCTGTGCCCGGAGCTGGTGGAGTTCTTTGAGGGGATTGCGCTGGGAGCGGCCAAGCCACTGGACGGGTGTGCCTACGGGGGCATCGCTCCACATATTCTAAAGGTTGCCATGCTGAATACCCCGTGGGCGCATCTTCATCCGGACTGGGATTTCGGGAGCGACGGCCCGCGGGCGGTGACCGCCGATAGGATATATGCGGGGTCTACGGGGGATGATTGCAACGGCCTTTGGGTGAAGGGCAAGGCGACGAAGACCGGCGAGTCCTATGCCACCCGCACCTCGCAGTCGACGCACGTGATGGCCGGCGGGTCCGGGAGGGAACGGCAGGTCGCCTATGTCGCCGTCCCCTCGGACCGGAACGCGCGGGTTTTCTGGGGCCACGGAAGGGCCGGAAACCTGGGCGGCCTGGGCGGGGGGCTGTTGAATGATGCCGGTGTCTGTGTTCTCACATCGGGCGCTCAAAATGAGGTGTCAAATGGGGTGCCGGATGAAACCCTGGCCCCCGGGGTGGTGGACTTCTGGCGGGCAAGCTATGGCGTGATTTTCTCGGACAGCGCCGGGGAGGCATCGGAGAGGGTTACCGCCGGCACCGAGCGATACCGGCAGTTGACCGGCAGGAAAACGGTGATGAAAAACAGGGGTTGCAACATCGTTTTTGCCGATACCAAAGAGGCCTTCGTCGTGGAACAGAATGCCCGGCACTATAACATCCGGAGGCCGGGTGACCTGGGAGAAAAGGGGGCCGATTACGTTGTCCATGCCAACCATTTCAAGGGCGAGGGCGGCAGTTTCGATGAGGATAACGTTTTCCGCCCCGACGAGTCCATGGCCGGATACTGCCCGGAGCAAGAGGGGATATCATCATATTACCGTTTTTGGTCCGGGATGTGGATGCTTCACAACAGCTATGGGGACATCGACATCGAGATGATGACGAGGGAGCTGGCGCCCGCCCACCTCGCCTACGACAGGGCCGGAAAGAGGTATGAGCCGGACCCCGACACCGGAGCCCCTTCCGTACCCGGAACGTGGTGCACCCATGAGGGGGAGAGGACCGAGGAGGACCCCAAGGGGAAATATGGAGACGTCGAGACATCGGTGTTTAACCTGTCCACCCTGGAGGTCAGGTGGGTCCCCATCATGCCCTGTCACTACCGGGAGTGGGACCTGGACTGGCACTACTTAGACCTGAAGCCCTACCGGGAATACCGGAAGACCCTCACCTGAGGGGATGTCCCCTCTCTGATTGGGCACCAACTGAATTGTCGGAGCCTCACCCAGGCCCGGCGAGATGGTCCTCGTTCTTCATGGCCTTTACCCCTTCCCCGCCGCCAGGCGTGGCGCGCCGCCACCCCTGAAACTAGGTAGTTATCCGCGCGCTAATTACGTAGGTCAACGCGTTCTTCTCTATGGAAAAAAGCCCTATGCTATGAATAAAATAGCCGCCGAAGCCGGATGAGTGGGCCCGGCGCCGGGGTCTGGGCGCAAAGGGCCGGCGGAAAGGTGGCATCACTAACCAAGGAGGAGGAGGCATGACATGGCCAGAGTAGCACGGGAGATGGTAGAGAGGGCTGGAGTCAACGTCGATGAACTGGTGGAGCTGCTGGTCAACAACGCGGCCGCGGAATTAACCACATATTATTACTACACGATTCTCCGGATAAACCTGATTGGGCTCGATGGGGAGGGGATCAAAGAGATTGCCGAGACGGCCCGCCGGGAGGACCGCAATCATTTCGAAGCCCTGGTCCCGCGCATATACGAGCTCGGCGGCAAATTACCGGGGGACATGAGGGCTTTCCATGACTGCTCCGCCTGCCCGCCGGCAAGCCTGCCGGATGACCCCAGGGACATCACGGCGATGCTGACGGTGCTGGTGGAAGCGGAAAGATGCGCGGTCCGGGGATACACCCATGTTTGCAACCTGACCACAGGCAGGGACCACCGGACCTATGACCTGTCTCTGGCCATCCTCAACGAGGAAGTGGAGCATGAGTCCTGGTTTTCCGAATTCCTGGGCGAGGGCCCATCCGGCCACTTTCTGCGCCGGGGCGATACCTCTCCCTTCGTGTCCAAGTTCCTGAAGTAGGGGCAGCTATCTCTTGAGGCGGGATTGAGGGTTGTCCGGTATTGGTGTGATAGGGCTGGCCTTTTTGGGCAGCCTGGCGGCGGGACTGGCCACCGGGGTCGGGGCGTTACCCATCCTGTTCATCAGGGCGGCCTCGGAGAGGCTTCTCGACGGCATGCTGGGCTTCGCCGCCGGGGTCATGTTGGCCGCCACCTTCTTCAGCCTGCTTGTGCCGGCAATCGAGGCGGGCGGGGTCTGGATCACGGTGGCGGGGCTCATCGTGGGCGCTGTCCTGTTACGTTTGATGGACAGCTTCACCCCTCACATGCACTTCATCCTCGGCCGGGAGGGGCCGGCATCTAACCTGAGACGGATCTGGCTGCTCATCTTTGCCATTACCCTGCACAATTTGCCGGAGGGACTCTCCGTGGGGATTATCTTTGGCTCCGGCGACGTGGCGGCCGGGGTTACCCTGGCCACCGCCATCGGCCTTCAGAACATGCCGGAGGGACTGGCCGTGGCGTTGCCCCTGGTCCGGGAGGGTTATAGCCGGAGGCGGGCCCTGGGTTATGCCACGGTTAGCGGGCTGGTGGAGCCCGTGGCGGGACTGGCCGGGGCTTTGGCTGTGGCCCTGGCCCGTCCCCTTCTCCCCCTGGGCCTTGCCTCTGCCGCCGGGGCCATGCTCTATGTAATATTCGATGAGATGATCCCGGAAAGCCATCGCCAGGGACACGAGAGGGTGGCCACCTTTGGAGCCATGACCGGGTTTGCGGTCATGATGGTGCTGGACACCGTCCTGGGGTAAGCGTACCCGTCTCGACCCGGAACGGGGCCGGACTGTGACAGGGGTTTTAACCGCGGCGGAGCTTGAGGAAATTCGACGGGCATGACAGCCTGCCTTTAGAGCAGGCTATATGAAGCTTCCTGTGGCCAAAGGGTGTTCACCGGGTGCTGCATCGCGCGGGGGCCCGACCCGACCGGGGCGTTGGAAGGGGCACCCCATGGAGTCGACATGCTGGATGGGTTTCCCGTGGTGGGCGGGGTGCGGGGATGGAAAGATCCGGACCCAAAAAGGGGGTCGATCAGATGGATACATCAGTAGAAGTGGGCACGACCAGCGATATTCCGGAAGGGGGCATGAAAGAGGTCCTGGCCGGCGGCCGGAAGATACTCCTGGCCCGGGTTGAGGGAACATTCTATGCCGCGGATAACATCTGCCCCCATATGGGAGGGCGTTTGGGGCTGGGAAAACTGGAGGGAACGGTCGTTACCTGTCCCAGGCATGGGTCTCAATTCGAACTCCGCGATGGCCATGTCGTCCGCTGGGCCCAGGTGCCCGCCATCATTTTGGCGGTGAGCAAATTGCTCAGCCCTCCCCGACCTCTTGGCACATACCGGGTAGACGTCGATGGAGACAAAATCATGGTGGCAATCCCGGCCTAGACCCGGGCCATGCCCGGTTTTACCGGGACCGTCCCGGTGACCACACCGGCCTCCGGTGGCGAACCGGCGCCCCACCGAAACCCGCGTTGCCCGACCCCCATATTTGCCGCAAATCCGAAGTCCGGGGCCGGCTATTGCCCGCCGGGTACCAGTAGATGTATTCTGGGCGGGCGGGTGTGTAAACAGGGGCCCCCGCGAAAGGAGAAAATTCATGCTCGAGGACCTCGGTCTGGATATAGACAACAAGAAATGGGAGGGCCACCCCCGGGCCAGGGTGGGGGGCAAAGACAAGCTGCCCGAAGCTGAAAAGATGACGCCCGACATGCTGAAAAGAAGGGAATTCAGGGTGAATAAGCCCTTCATCCCCCGGGGCGTATACTTCAACTACGAGGCCACCAAGGATACCGTACGGCACTTCGCGGACGGCATAGGGGATACCAATCCCCTGTTCAGGGACGAGGAGTATGCCAAAAAGACGAAACATGGCGGGATTATCGCTCCGGGCTGCTTCCTCTACACCCACCAGTGGACAACCATGGGCGGGGGATTTTCGGGGATACACGCCTGGTATGTCGGTGGGGACTGGGAATGGTACAAGCCTATCCATCTGGGCACCAGGTTCAGCTCGGTGGTCATCATCCGGGACCTGGTGATAAAGCAGGGCAGGATGACCGGTGGGGGCAACCTCTATATTGACTACGCCGACCTGGTCTATCTGGATGCCGACAGCGGAGAGATCCTGGGCAAGGAGCTGTATCATCAGGTCTGGGCGGAGAGGGCGCAGGCCGGGGGCGCCAAGAAGGAATTTGGAAAATCCAAGCCCGAATACAACAAAGAGGACTGGCTCAAGATCCTGGGGGCGTATGATAAGGAGGAGCTGAGGGGCTCCGATCCCAGGTATTGGGAGGATGTTCAGGTGGGGGATAGGGTTGGTCCCATGATCAAGGGGCCCTTGAGCGTGAGGGATGAGCTCGCCTGGCTGATGGGGGGCGGCTCTCCGTTTTTCCGGGCGCATAAAATAGAGTTCGAGTACGAGAGGATACACCCCAGGGTCCTGGAGTATGTGGAGGAGACCGGCGAGGCGGATGTCCCCGAACTGGTCCATTTTCTGGACCAGTTTGCCCGGGGGATCGGGGTGGAGCGGGCGTACGATTACGGGAACCAGAGGATGAGCTGGCTGTGCAACTTCTTTACCAACTGGATAGGCGATGACGGCTTTCTGTGGAAGATGAGCGGAGAGGAAAGGATATTCAACCAGATGGGGGACGTCACCATCTTTGAGGGTACGGTCACCAAGAAGTATAGAGACGGGGACAGGTCCTGCGTGGATATCGAGGCCGGGGCCAAGAACCAGAGGGGTGAGTGGTCAATACCCCCTCGCACTTCGACTATAGTCCTTCCCTCCCGGGAACATGGCCCGGCGGTCTACCCCGGACCCTCGCCCGAGCTGATAGAGGAGGTAAAGAGGGCCCGGCCTCTGGAGGATATGATAAAAGAGGGTTTGATCTAGCGGAGCGGGCTTACCCTCCCTCGATGGGGGAGACGAGGGTTAATTTATCGCCATCCTTGAGCTCGCTATCCAGCCCGTTTACCAGCTCCAGGGCGCGGTCGTTAAGGAAAATAGCTACAGTGCCGGTGAGTTTTCGGGCATCGGTATCGTAAACCATCTGCTTGAAGCGCGGGTGCCGGGCGCAGAGCCGGGTGAGAAGGTCCCTCACCGGCAATCCGCCCTCGATATCCTCTTCACCGGTGGCGTCGATACCCAAAACCTCGGCCAGCGATGGCAGGACACGCAGATGCACCTTACCCATTATTTGCTGTCCCCACACCCTTTTTTATTTCGGCGAGGCCCGCCAGGTGTTACCGCGAGGAACCTAGCCTATGGCGCCCATGGGGTCGAGTACCGGGATCACGAAGTCGAGTCCGAGGCGTTTCAGGGCGTCCCTGGGCGGCAGCCCCGCCTCGGTCAGTTTCAGATTCTCCACGTAGTACCTCTTCTTGACCTCTTCAAACTCCGCTCTGTCCCATACCCAGGTCGTGCCGTATTTATCGGTGATAGGCTCGTCAAAGGCTCGGGGCGGAAAGAAGTCGTCTTTCGATGGATGGTATCCCTCCCTGAGGCTGAGGCACCGGTTGAAGTAGTAGATCCGTAATGTTATATCTTTGAGGCCGTCCGGGGTCAAATCCCATCCACAAACGGCATTGAGAAAGGTCCGGGCGGCTTCATCCATCCCGCCCCAAATCTGCGCAAACGGTGGCATGGCAAAATTGCAGACCGTTGCCGCCTCAGCCAACGCTTCATCCAGGCCCGCGCCCATACGGGCCCCATTATGGCTCGTGGCATAATCGAGGCCCCGGCCATGAAGCTTGTTCCTTATATCATATGTCGGAGCCGCGCATCCATGGACCTCAAAGGCGTACCACTTGGATTCCTCCCCGAAGACATCATAGGCCCGCCGGAACCCTTCGGCCAGGGCGGCCGGCGCGCGCCCCTCTTTGTAGGCGATTTTCTTCAGGAGCTGGCAAACCGCTTCCACACTGCCCCACTGCAGGTCGATTCCCCCCAGGTCATCCCGGGTGATGATGTTGTGCTCGTAGAGGTCCATGGCCCAGGCCACCAGTCCCCCTAGCTCCTCACCATCCATTCCCAGCTCATCCTCCAGGGCCGCGATCTCGACCATCTCTTCGTAGCCCAGCATGACATTGGCATTGAAACCCCCCACGTTGTCATGGCGGAACTCACCGCCGAAGGCGCCCCGTTCGCTGTTCTTGAAATAGGGAACGAAGCAGGACGCGGCGCAACCGGGGCAACCGTCGGTCCAGGCGGTATACTTCAACTGGTGCTCCAGAAAGCTGCTTCTCTCGGCGACTTCGTGATAGCCGAGGTGGTTGTTCTTGATGCCCTCGTTGGCGTAACGGAGCAGGGAGGCCGGGGAGGCGCTGTGGCCCCAGCGGCTTTCGTCCAGCTTGCGCAGCGCCGTCTTCGGGCTGGTGGCATAGGTCTTGAAAAGCTGCCAGGTTTTCTTATGGTCGGCGTACAGGGGCCCCTGGGTCCCCTTGACCGCGATGGCTTTGAGGTTTTTTGAGCCCATCACCGCACCGCACCCCCACTTGGAGGCGGAGTGCACGAACTCCGTGGTGGCGTTGGCGTACCTCACCAGGTTCTCACCGGCGGGCCCAATGCACAGGACGCCGAACACCTCGCCGGTCTCCTTGTTGAGCCTGTCCCTCAGGATAACCTCCGTTTCCTGCTTCCACTTGCCCCACAGGTCCGAGGCATCCTCGATCTTCACCACGTCATCATAGACGTAAAGGTAGACCGGTCGCTT
>JAZFUS010000113.1:0-2600 GCA_036447315.1 Dehalococcoidia bacterium | reverse complement strand
CTCAGGGCATGCCTATACTTTAGTGGTCGATTAGTTAACGATATGTTTATATCCGTGGGGCCGCGTTTATGCTAATTTTATACGCACTATGCCAAAATTGCTATATTAAGAAGTAAAGGCTGCCGCGATTTCAACCTGGCCCTGGCGGACCCGGTGAAATTGGGTATTCAGGAGGCTACTTTGAAACGGGCTCTGATATCAGTAATGGCCTTGGCCGTGATGATTTCTCTCTTTCCATCAACGGTTCTGGCTTCGCCTGTGTCACCTGGGGAGGGTTTTGGCACCATACCCCAATTTGGCGAAGGGGACCCCGAAGATGATGGGACCAAATATGGTGGGCCCGGACCCGGTGGCGGGGGAAATAACGGGGGAGGGCCCAAACGGGGGCCCAGCTACCAGGGCGGGGGTTCCCAGCGGGGACCCAGCTACCAGGGCGGAGGACCCCAGCGGGGACCCAGCTACCAGGGCGGGGGTTCCCAGCGGGGACCCAGCTACCAGGGCGGAGGACCCAAGCGGGGGCCCAGCTACCAGGGCGGAGGGCCTCAGCGGGGACCCAGCTATCGGGGCGGAGGGCCCCAGCGGGGGCCCAGCTACCGGGGCGGAGGGCCCCAGCGGGGTGGCGGATTCAAGATGAGAGGGCCCCAGCGGGGTGGTGGATTCAAGGTAAGAGGGTCCAAGGGGGGCGGCGGTTACAAGGTGAGAGGGTCCAAACGGGGTGGCGGTTACAAGGTGAAAGGGTCCAAGGGGGGCGGCGGTTTCAAGGTGAGAGGGTCCAAACGGGGCGGCGGTTACAAGGTGAGAGGGTCCAAGGGGGGTGGCGGTTTCAAGGTGAAAGTGTCCCAGAGGGGTGGCGGTTACAGGGTGAAAGGGACCAGGTCCAGGTAGGGGTAGCCGTTACCAGGGCTGAGGGCCCCGGCGCGGGCGAGGTCTCACTGAGGGTTGGCCTTCGGCGCGGCCCCGGCGGACAGAGATCGGTCCGGCGGCCTTAAATCACACTACATAGTCCGCCCTTGATAGAACATATAGCGTGTCAGGTTGGGGCAGTTGAGCGATAGGATGACGGGGCTACTTCGCCCCTTCCACCATTTGCTCCAGGATTGCCCGGTCAATCCCCAGCTCCACTGCCCATTCGATGTTTTTCCGGGCCTCGTCATCCCTGCTCAGGATGGTAAGGACCAGCGCCCGGTTGGCATAGGCTTCGGCAAACTCGGGGTCGATCCGGATAGCCTCGTCCAAATCCTCGATGGCCAGTTCGGGCTTGCCCAGGTCGGTGTAGACTATGCCCCGGTTGACGTAAGCGCCGCTGTCCTGGGGGTTGAGGCGGATGGCCTCATCGTAGTCGTCGATGGCCTGCTGAAACTCGCCCTGTTCATCGCGGACTATGCCCCGGTTAAAGTATGCAGCAGCGTCCTGGGGGTTGATGCGGATGGCCTCGTCCAGGTCCTCAATGGCCCGATCGAGCCGGCCCAGGATACTGTGGACCGCGCCCCGATTGGCGTAGGCGTCTCCATCCTGGGAATTGAGGCGAATGGTTTCATCGTAGTCCTCGATGGCCAGCTCAAACTCGCCTAATTGTTCGTAGACTATGCCCCGGTTGTAGTAGGCCATGTCATCCTGGGGGTCGAGGCGAATGGCTTCCCCGTAATCGTCCATCGCCTGCTGAAACTCACCCAGTTTATCGTAGACTATGCCCCGGTTGTAGTAGGCCAGGGCATCCTGGGGATCGAAGCGGATGGCCTCGCCGTAGTCCTCGATGGCCGCCTGAAACTCGCCCAATTCATCGTAAGCTAAACCCCGGTTGTGAAAGGCCAGGGCACTCTGAGGATCGAGGCGAAGGGCCTCATCGTAGTCCTCGATGGCTTGCTCAAAATCGCCCAGCTCATCGTGGAATATGCCCCTGGTGACGAAGGCTTCCCCGTCCTGGGGATCGAGGCGAATGGCCTCATCAAAGTCCTCGATGGCCCGCTCAAACCGGCCCAGGTCGGAGTGGGCCAGGCCCCGGTTGGCGTAAGCCATAGCCAGCCCGGGGTCGAGGCGGATGGCCGCGTCCAGGTCCTCGATGGCCCGCTCAAGCTGGCCCAGGATACCGTAGGCTATGCCCCGGTCAGTGTAGGCTATGGCGAGCGTGGGGTCGAGGCGAATGGCTTCATTCAGGTCCTCGATGGTCCGCCGGGGCTGGCCCAGGTTTCCGAAGATAAAGGCACGGTTGGCGTAGGCCATGGCCAGCCCGGGGTCGAGGCCGATGGCCGCATCCAGGTCCTCGATGGCCCGCTCAGGCTGGCCCAGGTTTCCATAGACGAAACCACGATGGGCGAGGGCCAGGGCAAGCCCGGGGTCGAGGCGAAGGGCCTCGTCCAGGTTCTCGATGGCCCGCTCAAACTGGCCCAGGTTACCGTAGGCCACGCCACGGTCGGTGTAGGCTATGGCGAGCGTGGGGTCGAGGCGAATGGCTTCATTCAGGTCCTGCATGGCCCGCCGGGGCTGGCCCAGGTTCCCAAAGATAAAGCCCCGGTTGTAGTAGGCCATGACGTGCTCAGGGTCGAGAAGGATGGCCTCGCCGTAGGCGGCAATGGCCTCTTCCAGTTGCCCCTGCTCCTGAA
>JAZFUS010000112.1:0-3623 GCA_036447315.1 Dehalococcoidia bacterium | reverse complement strand
TCAGCCTCCAGCCGGGCGATGTTGTCTATCACCGGCCAGCGGGCGCAGGGAAAGTAGATGGCCTCCGCCCCGGGGTTCTCCTCCACCACCTCGCGGGCAAGCCGGTAAGAGGCCTCCGGCAGCACATTGGACATGTCCACCGCCTTACGCAGGCCCAATCCCTTGACGCCCAGGACGGTAAACCCGGATTCCCCCAGGAAGGCTTGCGTCCTCTCATTCACCGCCGTCTCATAGGGGGTGGCCGCCACCAGCCGCCGGACGCCCAGGTGTTGCAGCGCATCGATGGCGGCCCTCTGGGTCGTGGTGGTGGGCACCCCCGTCAGGGTCTCCATTCTGTCCATGAGCTCCCGGTGAAAACCGGTGCCCTTCCACCGGACCACGGGCGAGCCGCCCACGATGATGAACTGGGCCCCGGCCCGGGCCAGGTGCTGGACCGACTGGTCTATACCCGCCAGATTCCGCTCGAAGGACTCGGCGTTCAGCTCCTCGATGCTCAGGCAGGAATGGACCCAGAGTACGCCCGGCGGTGAGATCCGGTCACAGAACAGGGCTATGGTGTCCACCACGGCCGCCGGGTTCACATGGCCGATGCGAGTGAAGCTCCCGAAGTCCACCCCGCTTTTGGGCTCGCTGTCCATATTCACCCCCTCTTTCCGGACACCTACCGGCCGACCCCAGGGAGATACCGAAAAGGCCTTTCACATCGTTTGAGGCCATCTTAGGGAAAGACGGGCGCCCTGTCAACGGTCCGGGGGCTTTTCCCCCAATTAATCGAGATATCAGCGAAAAACCTCTTGACAAGACTGAGGCCCCTGCCTAGACTGTAGGTGTCTAGCGCCAAGCAAAGGAGGTCCCCTAAACATAACGTAGTAAGGAGGGTCTAGAGATGAAGGGTGCAAGGAATTGGTTTTTCGCTCTGGGACTGATTTTGGTACTCCTGGTCGGGGCCTGTGCCAAAGCCCCAGCCCCAGCCCCGGCTCCAGCCCCGGCTCCAGCCCCGGCTCCGGCTCCGGCGCCCGCCCTGCCGGCGCAGGTGGAGTTCCATACCCACAAGGTGGGAACGGTGTTCAATGCCACGGGCTCCGGGCTGGCCAAGGTGGCCTCTGAGCGCTCCGGGATGAAGGTGGTGGTGGTACCGACCACCGGGCCTCCCGCCTGGATCTACAGCATGAATGATGAAGGCAGGCCTGAAGTGGGCATTATCAATGCCTTCGACGTGTGGCAGGCCTATTCGCACCAGATAGCGCCGAATCCCATAGTCGGCGACCCCCGGAAGGGGGTCCGCTACAAGACCGCCCAGAAAGAAATCCGCATCCTGATGATGGGCACCCACCTCAAAGTCGGTGTCCTGGTGCGCGCCGATTCTCCCATAAAGACTCTCAAAGACATAAAGGGCATGAAATGGGCCTGGGACTATCCCGGCTTCCCGCCCAACATCCCGGTGGGCCTGGCCGTTTTGGCCAACGCCGGGCTGACCCTCGATGATGTGTCTCCGGTCAGTGTCACCGAGGTGGTGGCCGGAATCAATGCCCTCATGGAGAACCGGGTGGATGTGGCCATCGCCGCCGTGGGCATGGGCATTGTCTCCGAGGCCGATGCCAAGGTGGGGGTCCGTTTCCTTGGCTGGTCCGAGGACCCCCAGGATGTCAAGGCTGCCCAGGAGATCATGCCCAGCGGCAATGTAAACCATCTGCAGCCGGGCCCGGCAGGGGTGAAGGTGGAAACCATCGTCTGGAGCTATCCCATCACCGTCGTCTCCTCAACCAAGGTGTCCGACGATATCGCCTATACCCTGGTCAAGACCTGGTGGGACTACCACCAGGAGCTGTGGCCCATCCACCGCCAGCTCAACGGGTGGGGCCCGGACAACTTCATCCAGGACGTGGCCACCATCCCCTTCCACACCGGGGCTATCAAGTTCTATAAAGAGAAGGGTGTTTGGGGGGCCGAGCAGGACGGGATGCAGGCAGCGCTCCTCAGGGGTGAGCTTCCCTTCCTCAAATAGGACCCGGCAGACCCTGGAAATCGTGCGTGCCCGGTGCCGCGGGCGGGACCGAAGTGTTCCGCCCGCGGCGATGGCGAAGTTTTGCCCCCCCCGGGGTTCCGGATGTATCTCCCTTTGGCAGGCGGTTTATGGTACCAATGATAATGGTGTATACGGGTAAGCAAAGCCTCTCCTCGAGGGAGGCTTTGCTCTATCAGCGAGGCGCCGGGTAATGGCCGGCGCTCCCGCGGAAGGCGGGCGCTTCCGCACCCTGAGCGGGCCCCCGGGCCTTTTTACCAGGTTGCTCCTGATGGGCATTCCGGTGGTGGGGGCCTTCTTTATCCTGGATATCCCCTCCTATCTGAATTTGGCCCTGTTCAAATGGGGAATATCCTGGAGGATGATGATCCTCCAGGAGCAGTACTTTGGCATCTTCCTGGCCATGATACTGGGCGGCGTCTTCCTGATAGTGCCGCCGACCAGAGGGGCGGCCAGGGACCGGGTCCCCTGGTATGATGCCCTCCTTTCCATCCTGGGGTTTGCGGTCGGCCTGTACGTAGCCTTTCTCTACCCCCGGATTCTGTGGGAGCTGGGGATCATCACCCCCGACCGGGTCATCATGGGCGGCCTGGCCATCCTGCTGGTTTTGGAGGCGTTGCGCCGCCTGACGGGATGGTTTCTGGTGGGGCTGGGCCTGTTCTTTATCACCTATGCCCGCTTCACCTGGCTCTTTCCGGGCGTGTTCTACGGCCGAGGGACCCCCTGGGACCAGCTGACCAACTATCTCTTTCTGGATCCCAACGCCCTGCTGGGGTTACCCATCAAAGTGACGGCGGGCATTGTCCTGGCGTTCATCTTCTTCGGCAACATGCTGTTCGCGGTGGGGGGCGGCAAATTCCTCACCGACATAGCTATGGCCACTTTTGGCCGGTTCCGGGGAGGACCGGCCAAGATGGCGGTGGTGGCCTCCAGCCTCTTCGGCACCATCTCGGGGAGCGCCGTTTCCAATGTGGCCACCACCGGGGTGATGACCATTCCCCTGATGAAGCAGAGCGGCTACAGGCCCCACATAGCCGGTGCCGTGGAGGCGGTGGCCTCCACCGGCGGGCAGCTGATGCCCCCCATCATGGGGGCGGCCGCCTTTCTCATCGCCGAGTTCATAGGCGTGCCCTACCGGCAGGTGATCGCCGCCGCTCTCCTTCCGGCCATCCTCTACTACCTGGCGGTCTTTGTGCAGGTGGACCTGGAGGCGGGAAAGTCCCGACTCCTGGGGCTGAGCCGGGACCAGCTA
Organism: Dehalococcoidia bacterium; assembly: GCA_036447315.1. Classification (GTDB taxonomy): domain Bacteria; phylum Chloroflexota; class Dehalococcoidia; order JACVQG01; family JAZFUS01; genus JAZFUS01. The sequence goes on along the minus strand of JAZFUS010000112.1, from coordinate 348 downwards.
CCCCATTTGCGGAGTGTTATGGGTCAGAGTTGGCTGTTCCTCGTTCCGCTGGGGGTGCTGCTCTATGCCCTGTTTACCCTCCACTTTGAAGCGGGCAAAGCAGGATTCACCGGGGTGTTATCCATCCTTGTCCTGGGTTTTTTGCTCCCGCGTCAGACGCGATTCCGCGGGGCCTGGATCAAGCAAGCGCTGGAAAGTACGGGCCGTTCCCTGATGGAGCTCACCGTGATCGTGGCCCTGGCCGGGTTCATCATCGGCGCCATCAATGTCAGCGGCCTGGGCTTCAACCTCTCCCTGTCCCTGGTCGGTCTGGCCGGGGGGAATATAGGCATCCTGCTTCTCATCGTG
>JAZFUS010000111.1:0-7995 GCA_036447315.1 Dehalococcoidia bacterium | reverse complement strand
GGACTCCAGGGAAATCTGCTCATAGTTTTCGGTGTCCATAAAGAAGTATAGCTCACCTTCCCGATACAGATATTGCATGGAGCGCTGGTCCAACCGCGCCCGGGGGAAGCGCTCCCCCGCCTGGAAGGTGCGCTCGATGGTATGGCCGGCCCGGATATCGCGCAGCTTGATTCGGACCTGGGCCGAGCCCCGCCCCATCTTGATGTGCTGGTAGTCCACAATCTGGTAGAGCTGGTTCTCCAGCTCTATGGTGATGCCCTTCTTCAGCTCTCCGGTGTTGATCATGCCCTAATCCCTCCCCGGGTTAATTTTCCCGCCTGAGACAGGGTCCTGGGGCCATCCTTTCCCAGGACAACCATATCCTCGATCCTGACCCCGCCCCAGCCCGGCAGATAGATGCCGGGCTCGATGGTGAACACCATGCCCTCCTCCAGGATGTCCGGGGAGTTGGGGCCCAGGCGTGGTCCCTCGTGCTCTCCCAGCCCCACCCCGTGGCCCAGGCCGTGGCCGAAGGCGCCCCCGTAGCCAGCCTCCTCGATAATCCTCCGGGACAGCCGGTCCGCCTCCTCCCCCGTCATCCCCGGCCTCACCCCCTCCAGGGCGGCCTGCTGGGCCGCCTGGACCACCCCGTATACCTCGGCGAATTTACCGTCGCCACCGTCCAGGCAGAGGGTGCGGCTGAGGTCGCTGGCGTATCCCGCCACCTGAGCCCCGATGTCGATGACCACGGGCTCACCGGCCGAAATGGCCCGGGGGCCGGGTCGGGCGTGGGGCAGGGCCGCGTTGGGCCCCGAGGCCACGATGGGGCTGAAGGGTACCCTTTCGCTGCCCCGCTCGCGCATAAATCTCTCCACCTCCCAGGCGGCCTCGATCTCGGTGATGCCGGGGCGGATGAAGCTCGTGAGGTGCCCCATAGCCGCATCGGAGAGCTCGGCGGCCCGGGACAGGTGTTCCAGTTCCCCCGGCTCCTTGACGGCCCGCAGGGATTCCACCAGGCCCTCGGTGGGGACCAGCTCGGGCCGGGGACCTATTTTCCCGGCGGCCTCCTCCATCCTTCGATAGGCGGCGAAGGTGACGTCCCCCGCCTCAAACCCCAGCCTGTTGGGGGTCAGTTCCGGGAGAAGGCCGGGCAGCCAGTGCCCCACGTCCCCCTTTATCTCCACCACCTCGAACCCCGCTGCCTGGTCCCGGGCCTGCTCCGTATAGCGAAAATCGGTGGCCAGGACGGCCCTGTGCGGCGAGATCAGGAGGTGCCCGGCGGTGCCCACAAACCCGGAGAGGTAGCGCCGGTTCGCTGCCTGGGAGATGAGGATGGCCCCCAGCTCCCTCTCGGCGAGGCCCCTTCGGAGCTTCTCCAGTCGGTTCACCGCCCCTCCTCTTGCAGCTCCGCCGCCAGCACCTCCAGGGCAGCCACATAGCCCCGCCAGCCCAGGCCGCTGATCTGCCCCCGGGCGATGGGGGCGATGACCGAAATCGCCCGCCACTCCTCCCGGGCATAGATATTGGACAGGTGGACCTCCACGACGGGCAGCCCGGTGTCCACCAGGGCATCGAGGAGGGAGAGGCCGTAGTGGGTGAGGGCCCCGGGGTTGATGATGATGCCCGATGCCCCGGGGGCCTGGTCCTGAAGGAAGTCGATGAGGGCCCCTTCGTGGTTGGACTGGAGGGTGCTCACCTCGACCCCGAGCTCCCGGGCCCTGCCCCGGACCAGGTCGTTGATCTCCTCCAGGGTCTTCTTTCCGTAGATAGCGGTCTCCCTCTGCCCCAGCAGGTTGAGATTTGGCCCGTGCATGACCAGTATCTTCATGTTTCCTCCTCGGCGGCGGCCACGGCCTTCTTTTTCTTCCGGGCCCTGGGGTGGGCCTCCAGGTATACCTTTCTGGCCTGGCTCTGGGAAACGTGGGTATAGACCTGGGTGGAGGCCACGCTGGTGTGGCCCAGGAGCTCCTGAACAACCCTGAGATCGGCGCCGCCGTCCAGAAGATGGGTGGCAAAGGTATGGCGCAGCATGTGGGGGTGGACCCGTTTGGCTATTCCGGCCTTGGCGGCATAGCCCGCCACCAGGAGCTGAATCCGCCGCTCGGACAGCTTCCTCCCGTCGCGGTTGAGGAAGAGCTCCCGGCTCCGGCTCCGGCCCCGGCCCAGGCCCAGGAGCTCGGGCCTTCCCCGGCGAAGGTAAGCATCCAGGGCGGCGGCGGCGGGCTCACCCATGAGCACCATCCTCTCCTTGGACCCCTTGCCCCAGACCTTCATCTCCTTGTCGGGGAGGTTGATGTCCTCCATCTGCAGGTGGACGATCTCGCTCACCCGCAGGCCCGAGGCGTAGAGGATCTCCAGGATGGCCCGGTCCCGCGTCCCCCGGGGGGAGGAGGGGTCGGGCGCCGCCAGAAGCCCCTTCACCTCATCCTGGGTCAGGTAGGAGGGCAGGCGCTCTTCCTGTTTGGGCGCCGTTATCAGGGCGGCGGGGTCGGAGTCCACCAGGTCCTCCCGGGCCAGGAAGCGGTAGAAGGAGCGGAGGGCGGATAGCTTGCGGGCGATGCTGGCCTTGAAATACTTCTGCTCCAGGAGCCGGGCCGAGTACCGGCGCAGGGCGGGGCGCTCCACCTCACCCAGGGAGGTGACCCCCTCGCCATGCAGGAAGGCGAGGAAGCCCTCCAGGTCCGTCCTGTAGTTCCGCACGGTGTAGCGTGAGAGCTGGCGCTCCAGCTCGAGGTGCCGGATGAATCCCTCCAGTAGCTGTTCCATGACCTCTAGGTTCCGACCTCTGCAGGTTTCCTCTCGATCTCCTCCAGGTTGAACTGCTGCTCGCATTTCTGGCAGCGGGCCTCTTGCTTGCGGTACTGGGTCAGCAGCCCGCCACACGCGGGACAGGCCTGGGCCAGGGGTTTTTTCCCGATGGCAAAGGAGCACTTGGGAAAGTTGGAACAGGCGTAGAAGGTGCGCTTTTTCTTGCTTATCTTCTGCAACAGGTCGCCGCCGCACTCCGGGCAGGCGACCCCGATCTTGGTCTGGATGGGTTTGGTGGTCTTGCACTCGGGGAAGCCGGTACAGGCCACGAACTTGCCGAAGCGCCCCATCTTGATAATCATGGGCCGCCCGCAGTTGGGGCAGTCCTCACCGGCGGGCTCATCGGCTAGCTTGATCTTCTCCATGCGGCTGGTGGCCCGCTCAAGGGTCTTCTGGAAGGGGATATAGAACTCGTTCATCAGCGGCACCCATTCCCGCTCGCCCTGGGCTATCTGGTCCAGTTTGCTCTCGACCAGGGCGGTGAACCCCAGGTCAACGATCCAGTCGAAGTGCTCGGCCATGAGGTCGGCAACCACCAGGCCAAGCTCCTGGGGCATAAAGCGGCCGCCCTCTTTCTCCACATATCCCCGCTTCATGATGGTGGAGAGGGTGGGGGCGTAGGTGCTGGGCCGGCCGATGCCGTGCTCCTCCATGGCCTTGATAAGGGTGGCCTCGGTATAGCGGGGTGGGGGCTGGGTGAAGTGTTGCTCGGGGAAGAGGCCGGTAAGGTCCAGGCTTTCGCCCTGTTCGAGTTTGGGTATGGGGGACTCTTTCCGGTCCTCCTCATCATCCCGGGTCTCCTGGTACAGGGTGGTGAATCCGGGAAAGTCGAGACTGGAGCTGGAGGCCCGCAGGGGGTATTTTGTCGCCGAAGTCCGGGCCTCTATCTCCACGGTCACCACCGTGAACCGGGCCGATGCCATCTGGCTGGCCACCATCCTCTTCCAGATGAGTTCGTAGAGCCGGAACTGGTGCGGGGAGAGATAACGCTTTATCTCTTCGGGCCGGCGGGATACCCCGGAGGGGCGGATGGCCTCGTGGGCATCCTGGGCCCCCTTGACCTTCTTGGTGAAGCTGCGGGGCTTGGCGGGGAGGAAGGTTGGGCCGTATTCCCGGGCGATAAAATCCCTGGTCTCGGCCAGGGCCTCGTCGGCCACCCGGGTGGAATCGGTCCGCATATAGGTGATAAGTCCCACCTCGCCCTTTCCGCCCACGGCCAGGCCCTCATACAGCTGCTGAGCGACGGACATGGTGTGCTCCGCGGAAAAGCCACACTTCCGCCAGGCCTCCTGTTGAAGGGTGCTGGTTATAAAGGGTGGGGCCGGGTTCCGGGTGAGCGGGCGCTGGCCCACTTTGGCCACCGAGTAGTCCGCTCCCTTCATCCCCGCCACCAGCCCGTTCGCCTCCCGTTGGTTGCCTATATTCAGCTTGGGGCCGCCGACCGGCCCCACCAGCTCGGCGCGGAAGCTGGGGGCTTTGGACCGTTTCTTTTTCAGCTCGGCATCGATGCTCCAGTACTCCACGGGGGTGAAACCTTCCACCTCCCGCTCCCGGTCCGCCACCATTTTCAGGGCCGCCGATTGGACCCTGCCCGCCGAGAGGCCCCGCTGCACCGTCTTCCACAGCAGGGGGCTGACCTTATAGCCCACCAGCCGGTCCAGAATCCGGCGGGTCTGCTGGGCCAGGACCAGGTTCATGTTGATAGAGCGGGGGTGGCGAAAGGCCTCCTTGACCGCCTTCTCCGTTATCTCATTGAAGACCACCCGGTGCAGGGGGACCCGGTCCAGCCCGGCCGCCTCCACCAGGTGCCAGGAAATGGCCTCTCCCTCCCGGTCGGGGTCGGTGGCCAGGTACACGGCGGAGGACTGCCCGGCGGCCTGTATAAGCTCCTTTACCACCTTTTTCTTTTCCTTGGGCACCACGTACTTGGGGGCAAAGTCGTTGTCTACCTCCACCCCCAGCACCGACTTGGGCAGGTCACGGACATGCCCCAGGGAGGCCTTTATTATATAGGTTGGGCCCAGGATCCGGCTCAGGGTCCGGGTCTTGGCCGGGGATTCCACGATTACCAGTTTCTTAGCCATGGTCCTACCTTTTTCCGTGGTTTCCGGGGGCTGTCTACTCAACCTTGACCCGGTACTCCACCCGGGTCTCCCGGCTCAGGACGTATTTCATACCACCCAACTGCCTCACCATCCCCTTGAGCTCCATCATGGCCAGGGTGCTGCTCACCTGGGAGACGGGAAGCGCCATGGCGCGGCATATCTCATCGATATGGCGGGGCTCCGCCGAGAGCTGCTTTAAAAATATTGAGTCCGCATCGCTCTGGGGGAGGAGCTCTTTCATCTCCAGTTGCTGGGCGGCCATGCTCAGGTTCAACTCCTCCAGGATGTCGCCGTAGTGGCGCACCAGTTTAGCCCCTTCCTGGATGAGGTTATTGGTGCCCAGGCTGGCGGTGGAGAGGATGCTGCCGGGAACGGCAAAGACCTCCCGGTTCTGCTCCAGGGCCAGCCGGGCGGTTATCAGGGCGCCGCTGGTCTGTCCGGCCTCCACCACCAGCACCCCCAGGCTGAGCCCGCTCATGATCCGGTTGCGCCGGGGGAAGTGGTCCGCGCGGGGAGACGTGCCCAGGGGATACTCGCTTATCAGGGCGCCCCGTTCCATTATCTCCCGGGCCAGGTTGGCGTGCTCGGCGGGATAGACGGTGTCCAGCCCCGAGGCGAAGATGGCCACCGTCCGGCCCCCCGCATCCAGGGCCGCCCGGTGGGCTATGGAGTCGATGCCCCGGGCCAGTCCGCTGATGATGGTGATCCGGTTCCGGGCCAGATCGGATGTGATTTCCTCGGTCACCTGACGGCCATAGATGGTGGCTCGCCGGGTCCCCACCACAGACACCGCCCACTCGTCCTCGGGCAGGAGCGCGCCCCGAATATAGAGGACAGGGGGGTGGTCATAGATTTCCTTGAGGCGCGGGGGATAGGCGGGATCGTTCCAGGTAAGGGCCTGCACCCGGAACTTCTGAAGCTTCTCCATCTCCGCATCCAGGGAGATTTTGGGGCGGCGGCCGACGATGGTCTGGACGGTCCGGGCGTCCAGGCCCGCCGCCTTCAGATCGGAGGCCGGGGCGCGCCAGGCTGCTTCCAGGTCGCCGAAATGCGCCTCCAGTCGAGAGAACCGGACCCGGCCAATGCCGGATATCAGGGTGAAGCCGATCCAATACTTTATCTTATCCATTTTGGTAGTGTCAGCCTCTTTTTTCGGTCCGAAGCCCCCGGCCCTCCGTTGGTAGCAGGCTCAAAGAAGCGGAGAGGGTGGGATTCGAACCCACGAGACCTTGCGGCCTACGCGCTCTCCAGGCGCGCCTGATCGTCCACTCCAGCACCTCTCCCAGTCCGGGCCGGGGATTCCTTTCCCCTCGTTTAACGGGGCCGTCTTCAGTATATCAAACCGGGGCCGAAGACGCTCCCCACTGCCCTCCGCCAAGGCCATCGGGGAAGCTGAGGGAAGCGGAGAGGGTGGGATTCGAACCCACGGCCCCGAAATCGAGGCACCGCTTTTCGAGAGCGGCTCCTTAAACCACTCGGACACCTCTCCCAGACTCGAAATTATAGCCTATCGCAGCGCCAAAGTCTAGGTTTGTGATCGTTTTGCCGGCCCGCGGACGCCCCCCCGGGGGCGGTGACGGGCGCTTCACTCAGGTCAATCCGTCCGCCGGTAGCTTCACGATGGTGAGCCAGAAGCCCTCTATAGACCTGATGACCTCGATGAACCGGTCCAGGTCCACCGGCTTGGTAACGTAGCAGTTGCCGTGGAGATTGTAGATGGTGTTGATGTCCTGTTCCGCCCTGGAGGTGGTCAGGGTGATAACCGGGATGCGTCTCAGGTCCGGGTCCTCTTTGAGCTCGGCCAGCACCTCGCGGCCGTCCTTCCTGGGCAGGTTCAGGTCCAGCAGGATGATGTCGGGGCGCGGCGCTTCGGCGTAGCCGCCCTCCTGTCTCAGGTAGGACATGGCCTCCACTCCATCCCCGACTACGGTCAGTGTGTTCGACACCTTGCCCTCCTTGAAGGCCTCGACCGTCAGCCGGGCGTCGGCGGGGTTGTCCTCCACCAACAGGATCTCGATAGGCTTGTTATACATGGTTACTTGTCTCCCCGGACCGGTATGGTGAAGTAGAACGTCGACCCATCTCCTGGCTTCGACTCCACCCAGGTCCGTCCGCCGTGGCGCTCCACTATTTTCTTGCAGATGGCCAGGCCCATGCCGGTGCCCGGATACTCCGCCCCGCTGTGGAGGCGCTGAAAGATGACGAAGATACGGTCCGCGAATTTGGGGTCCAGGCCTATGCCGTTGTCGCGGACGGAGAAGACCCACTCGTCTCCCTTTCGCTCTGCCGAGATATGGACGCGAGGCGGTTCCCGGCCGTGGAACTTGAGGGCATTGGCGACCAGGTTCTGAAACAGCTGGGCCAGCTGCGAGGCGTCGGCGGCCACGGTGGGCAGGGCATCCCGGGTGACCACCGCGCCGCTCTCCTTGACCGCCAACTTCAGGTTATCCAGGACCTGTTCCAGGACGGCCGAGCTGTCGGTGGGCTTCAGAGGTTTGCCGCGGGTGCCCAGGCGCGAGTACTCCAGCAGGTCATTGATAAGGGCCTGCATCCTGGTGGCCCCGTCCATGGCGTACCCGATGAACTCGTCGGCATCGGCATCAAGCTGGCCCCGGTAGCGCCGCGACAGAAGCTGCATGTAGCTCTCCACCATGCGCAGGGGCTCCTGCAGGTCATGGGAGGCGACGTTGGCGAACTGCTGCAGGTCGGCATTGGAGCGGGCCAAATCGTCCGCGGACCGCTTCAATTCCCCTGCCACGGCCTCCACCTGGCTGAAAAGGCGGGCGTTGGCGATGACCATGCCCACCATGTTGCCCAGGGAGGCCATCATCTCCATGTCGGCCGGGGTGAAGGTTCGGCGGGGGCGGGACCAGCCGGTAATCACCCCCACCACCTTTTCTTTTACCTTGAGAGGAATCCCGACCCAGGAATGGAATCCCTCCTGGCCGACGGTCTGATAGATTACCCCGGGGTCGCTGGCGAGGTCTTCTCGCACACTGGGTTCCCCCGATTGAGCTACCATGCCCGAAAAGTGCTCGCCCACCTTCCGCCTGGTGGAGACCTTCATCTCCCGGGTCACCTTCCGGGGCAGGCCCAGCTCACA
>JAZFUS010000110.1:0-2055 GCA_036447315.1 Dehalococcoidia bacterium | reverse complement strand
CTTGCGGGTTATATCGCCGCCGTAGCACTTGGCGGTAACGTCCTTGCGCTTGGCCGCTATGTCGGCCCGGGCCACGATACGGCTGCCGGCGGCGGCCTGGATGGGGACCTTGAAGAACTGGCGCGGGATAAGCTCCTTCAGCTTGGAGACCATGGCTTTGCCCACCTCATGGACCTTATCCGGCGAGACGATACGGCTGAAAGCATCCACCAGTACATCGTTCACCAGGACATCGAGCTTGGCCAGCCGGGTTTCCCGGTAACCGATAAACTCATGGTCCAGGGACGCGTAGCCGCGGCTGCAGCTCTTCAACCGGTCGTAGAAGGTCGTCAGCATGGAGCGCAGGGGCATATCATACTCCAGCCGGACCCGCTGCCCCAGCTCCCCCAGCGATTTTAACTGCCCCAGGTATTCCGTATGCTTATAGTTCCCCCCGCATTCCGTGACGAGCTCCATCACGGCGCCGATAAAAAACGACGGGGTTATGACCGAGATGCTGACCCAGGGCTCCTCCATTTTCATTATCTCGGAGGGAGAAGGGAATTCGGAGGGGTTGACCACCGTGAGCCTCTGCCCGTTGGTCTTGGTGATAATGAAGCTGACGCCCGGCGCCGTGACCACCAGGGACAGGTCGAACTCGCGCTCCAGGCGCTGGCAAACGATATCCAAGTGCAGCAGGCCCAGAAAGCCGCAGCGGAACCCGTTGAACAGGACATGGCTGGACTCCGGCTCATAGGACAGGGCGGCATCATTGAGGCTGAGCTTTTCCATGGCCTCCCGCAGCTGCCCGTAGTCATCCGCCTGCGTGGGGTATATGCCGGCGAACACCATGGGCTTGGCCGGGTTATATCCGATGAGGGGCTCCGTGGCGCCGCCGGAGAACGTGGTCACCGTATCCCCGACCCGGCACTCGCCGACACTTTTGAGTCCCGTGGCGACGTAGCCGACGTCGCCGGCCGTCAATTCCGGTACCGGACACGGTTCCGGGGCAAAATACCCGACGTCCAGCGCCTCCATCTCGATATCCTGCCCCATCAGGCGAAGCCGGCTCCCCTTGGTGATGCGGCCATCCGTTACCCGGAGATAGGCGATGACGCCCTTGTAGGCATCGTAGTGGGAGTCGAAGATGAGCGCCCGGAGCGGGAGGCCGGCATCCCCCCGGGGGGGCGGTATGCGCCGGACTATCTCGTCGAGCAGCCGGGGAACACCCTCTCCGGTCTTGGCGCTCATGAGGAGGACCTCCCCCGGGGCATACCCCAGCACACTTTCGATCTCCTCCAGCACGATGCCCGGCTCGCTGGTGGGCAGGTCGATCTTATTGAGCACGGGGATGATCTCCAGGTTATGCTCCATGGCGATATAAACGTTGGCCAGCGTTTGGGCCTGGATGCCCTGCGCCGCGTCTATGACCAAAACAGCCCCTTCGCAGGCGGCCAGGGTACGCGAGACCTCGTAGGAGAAGTCCACATGTCCCGGCGTATCGATGAGGTTCAGCCGGTAGGTCTGGCCGCTCCCGGCCCGGTAGGGCAGGCGGATAGCCTTGGCCTTGATGGTGATACCGCGTTCCCGCTCCAGGTCCATGCTGTCCAGCACCTGCTCACGGACATCCTCGCCCCGTATGGCGCCGGTAAGCTCGATGAGCCGGTCGGCCAGGGTTGACTTGCCGTGGTCTATGTGAGCGATGATGCAGAAGTTCCTGGTGGCTGATTGGTCCATGTTTGGATTTCCTCTCCCGTGTCGAGGTCGCCCCCACAGGCGGGGCGACCAGTGTTTTGCCGGCGGTCCCTACCCCGGCAGGAAGCGCCAGAAGACCTCGTTACTCAGCAGCCGGCCGCGGCGGGTGAGCTGAAGGTGGCGTCCGGCGCTCTCCAGGAGGCCGTGCCCGGCCATCTCCTCGATCTGTGGGCGGTAACGGGCCAGTATATCTATGCCAAAGCGGCTCCGTATGTCATCCACGCATACCCCACCGTCCAGCCTCAAGCCCAGGATGACGGTTTCGGCCAGCGCCAGGTCCGGGCCGATCTCCTCATCCAGGTCCGGCACGGGCGGCACCCG
>JAZFUS010000109.1:0-9633 GCA_036447315.1 Dehalococcoidia bacterium | reverse complement strand
CCGGGGCACCCGGGCAGCCTGGGTATGGCCATCAGCGAGGCGGTGGAGGATGCCGCCACCCACGATGATACCAAGTATTCCCTGGGCAGCGTCCTCAACCATGTCCTGCTGCACCAGACAGTCGTGGGGCAGGAGGCCAAGAAACAGATGGAGAAGGCGGGCGCCTATCCCGATATCATCGTGGGCTGCGTCGGAGGCGGCAGCAACTTCGCGGGCACGTTCCTGCCCTTTATACCGGACAAACTCAAAGGGAAAAACCTACGTATTATCTGCGCCGAGCCCGAGGCCTGTCCCAGCCTGACCAAGGGGCAATATGCCTATGACTTCGGCGATGCCGTGGGGATGGCGCCGCTGCTGAAGATGTTCACCCTGGGCCATACCTTCGTGCCCCCCCTCATCCACGCCGGTGGGCTGCGGTATCACGGCATGGCCCCCATCATCAGCCACCTCTATGACCAGAAGCTGTTGGAGGCGACGGCGGTGCACCAGACCGCCACCTTCGAGAGCGCCGTTCTCTTCGCCCGCACCGAGGGCATCGTCCCCGCCCCCGAGCCCTCCCATGCTATCCGGGTGGTGATAGAGGAGGCCAACAAGTGCAAGCAGTCGGGGGAGGCCAAGACCATCCTGCTGGCCCTCAGCGGCCATGGCCACTTCGACATGGCGGCCTATGATGAATACCTCTCGGGCCGGCTCCAGGACCACGCGTATTCCAAGGAGAAGGTGGAAGAGGCACTGGCCCAACTGCCCAAGGTGGGTTCTTAAGCGGGCCCCGGGCGGTTGGACCCGGGCTTAAAGTGCCGGTATAATAGAGATATGTTCAGGTCACCGACGAATAGGGCCTTGACGTGGGGCTTCCTCCCGGCCCTCCTGCTGGGTGTGGGGTTGCTCTCCTTCCTGGTGGGGTGCACCCCCAGGGAGGGAGACGGTACGCCCGCTCCTTCCCCGGCCGCCCCTGCCCCGGCGGCGGTGGGCACCGCGCCCTCACCCGCCCCGGAGCCCGGCTCCGCTCCTCCTTCGGCCGCCCCTCCCGGCGCACCGGGATCGCCCGGCGGCCAACCGGTGTTGCTGCCCTCTATCGCCGGGGTGGTCAGCAAGGTGAGGCCGGCGGTGGTTTCCGTGGCCACGGAAAGGGTGGAGACGAACTTCTTCCTCCAGCCCGTGCCCAGCCGGGGGGCGGGGTCCGGGATCATATTCAGGTCCGATGGTTACATCCTGACCAATAACCATGTCATCGAGGAGGCCAACGGCATAACGGTGACCCTGCCCGAGAGCCCCGCCTTCCCGTACGGCGCCTCCTTCGAGGGTACGGTGGTGGGGAGGGACCCGCTGACGGACCTGGCGGTGGTCAAGATCGAGGCCGACGGCCTGCCCACCATAGCCTTTGGCGACTCCGAGGCGCTGAGCCTGGGCGACTGGGTGGTGGCCATCGGCAACGCCCAGGACCTTCCCGGGGGTCCCACGGTGACCCTGGGGATAGTGAGCGCCTTGGGGAGGTCCATACCCTCCGGATCCAATAACGTCCTCCACAACCTCATCCAAACCGATGCCGCCATAAACCCCGGAAACTCGGGTGGCCCCCTGCTGAACCTGATGGGGGAGGTGGTGGGCATCAATACGGCTATCATCCGCGGGGCGGAGAACCTGGGGTTCGCCATCGACTCCAACACGGCCGTCCGGGTGAGGGATGAGCTGGTGGAAAAGGGCCGGGTTGTCTGGCCGTGGCTGGGTATCTCGGCGGCTACCCTTACCCCTATCATCGCCGCTGAGCTGGGGCTTGGCTCCGTTCAGAGGGGGGTGCTCATCGCCCGAATATTCGAGGGCACCGGGGCCGACAAGGCCGGCCTGCGGGTGAACGACGTCATTGTCGAGCTGGGGGGTGAGAAGATCACCTCCGTGGAAGACCTCCAGCAGGTGATCCGGGACCACCGGATAGGCGACGAGCTGGAGGTGGGCTACGTCCGGGACGGGGAGACCGGGAGCACCACGGCCGTCCTGGCCGAGATGCCCCGCGACCTCTAGGCCGCCTTTTCGATCCCCAGGACTATGTCCTTGCCATCCAGGCGGTGGCTATCACTGTAGGCGCCTTCGGGGATGCCCTTTTCCAGGCTGCGGGACAGGGTTTCCTGCACAATGTAGGGGCCGAAATCCGCCATTACCCCCTCCAGGCCGTCCTCATCCCGGTAGTAGGTGATGATGTGGTCGGCGATATCGAATCCCGCCGAGCGGCGCATGGTCTGAACGCGGTGTACTATCTCCCGGGCCCTCCCCTCGGCGGCCAGCTCCGGGGTGAGCCGGGTGCACATGGCCACCACGTAACCCCCCTCCCGGGCCACCGAGAAGTCGGGATTGCCCTCCACCCCGGCCTCGTCCTCCATGAACCCCACGTCCTTGACGTTGAGCTCCTCCAGGACCTGCGGGGCCATGGCCTTAAGCCCCTTTCGCTCCGTCTCCGCCCTCACCTTGACCAGGACCTGGGCCAGGGGCTGGCGCACCTTGATGCGGGCCTGGCTGCGGGCCGCCCGCCCCAGGCTGGATACCTTCATGGCCAGCCGGGTGTCGGCGGAGAGGGTCTCGTCCACCCGGGAGAGGTCGGCCTCGGGGAAATCGGCCAGGTGAACGCTCTCCGGGGCCCCCGGGTCCACCGGGCACACCAGGTTCTGGTATAGCTCCTCGGCTATAAAGGGGGTGAAGGGGGCCATGAGCTTGCTCAGGGTGACCAGGCAGTGGTACAGGGTGTGGTAGGCGGCCTGCTTATCGGCATCGTTTTCGCTCTTCCAGAAGCGGCGCCGGCTCCTGCGGACGTACCAGTTGGAGAGGCCGTCCACAAACTGCTCTATGGCGCGCCCGGCCCCGGTGGGGTCATAATTCTGAAGCCCGGAATCCACCTGGTGGATGAGCTGGTTCAGCTCCGAAATGACCCATCGGTCCAGGTCGGAATCGAGCTTCGGGGACGGCGCCGAATTCGGGTCGAAGCGGTCTATGTTGGCGTAGGTCACGAAGAAGGAATACGTATTCCACAGGGTGAGGAGAAACTTCCGAAGCACCTGGGTTATCTGGTCGGTGGAGAAGCGGCGCACGTTGCCCGGGGGGCAGGCGGTAAGCATGTACCAGCGCAGGGCATCGGCCCCGCTGGCCTGGATAACCGCCCAGGGTTCGACCACATTGCCCCTGGCCTTGCTCATCTTCTCCCCCTTGGCATCGAGGATAAGGCCCAGGCAGATGACATTCCGGTAGCTGGGGCGCCCGAAGACCAGGGTGGAGATGGCATGGAGGGTGTAGAACCAGCCCCGGGTCTGGTCCACGGCCTCGCAGATATAGTCGGCGGGAAAGGTTTTCCCGAAAAGCTCCTGGTTGTCGAAGGGATAGTGAAGCTGGGCGATGGGCATGGCCCCGGAGTCGAACCAGCAGTCCATGACATCGGGGATGCGCCGCATCTCCCCGCCGCACTGGGGGCAATCGTAGGTCACCTCGTCCACGTAGGGGCGGTGCAGGTCCGAGAGGCCCTCGAGGCCCTTGACCCCCGCCTTTCCCTTCAGCTCGTCCCGGCTGCCCACACAATCATGGTGCCCGCATTCCGGGCACTGCCAGATAGGGAGCGGCGTCCCCCAGTAGCGTTCCCGGGAGACGGCCCAGTCCACGTTGTTCTGCAGCCAGTCTCCAAACCGCCCATGCTTGATGTGCTCCGGATACCAGTTGATCTCCTCGTTCCGGCCGATGAGCTCCTCTTTGAGGGCGGTGGTGCGGATATACCAGCTCAGCTTGGCATAGTAGAGGAGGGGGGCGTCACAGCGCCAGCAGAAGGGATAGGTATGGACTATGTGCTCGCTGCGATACAGGAGCCCCCGGGATTTCAGGTCATCCAAAATCAGGGGGTCGGCGGCCTTGACGAACCGGCCGTCCCAGGGCTTGCCCGCCGGCTTGAGCTTCCCCGCCAGGTCCACGGTGTGGACCAGGGGAAGGCCCTCCTGCTTGCCCAGCTCATAGTCATCCTGGCCGTAGGCGGGGGCGATGTGCACGATGCCGGTCCCCTCCTCCATGGTCACGAAATCCGCGGTAACGACCGGGTTATGGTCTCCCAGGGCCCCGTCGCCCACGACAAACTCCTCCCTGGGCTGGTAGAGGCGCTCATAGACAAGCCCCGAGAGGTCCCTCCCCGGCATCTCTCTGAGGACCTGCCAGTCTCCGGGTCCCAGGGTCCGGTCCAGGAGGGCCCGGGCGAGGATGAGCCTCTCCGGGGACCCCTGGGGAGAGGTGATTTCCACCAGGGCATAGTCCGCATCGCGGGCCACGGCCAGGGCCACATTGGCCGTAAGGGTCCAGGGGGTGGTCGTCCAGGCGAGGAGGAAGGCGTCCGGGTTATCCCCCTCCAGGCCGATTTTTCCGTAGAGCTCTTTTTGGGAATCCGGGGTCAGCCTGAACTTGACATACACTGAGGGGTCCCGGGCATCGTCCTTATAGCCCAGGGAGACCTCGTGAGAGCTCAGGGAGGTCCCGCAGCGGGGGCAGTGGGGGGTGACCCGGTGCCCCTGGGAGACCAGCCCCCGGTCCCAGAGGCTCTTTATGATCCACCAGCAGGACTCGATGTACTCGTTGTCCATGGTGATATAGGGGTGTTCCATATCCAGCCAGAAGCCGATGCGCTCGGTGAGGGACTCCCAGTCCTTGAGATAGCGGAAGACACTCTCCCGGCAGCGGGCATTGAACTCGGCCACCCCGTACTCCTCGATCTGGCTCTTGCTGGTCAGGCCCAGCTCCCGCTCTACCTCCAGCTCCACGGGCAGGCCGTGGGTATCCCAGCCGGCCCGGCGGGGGGCCCAGTATCCCTTCATGGTGCGGAAACGGGGGATGATATCCTTGAACACCCGGGAGAGGACGTGGTGGATGCCCGGGCTGCCGTTGGCGGTGGGGGGGCCGTCGTAGAGGACGAAGGGGGTGGCGCCGGACCGCGCCTCGATGCTGCGTTGGAAGATGCGCCCCTCCTTCCAGGACTGGAGGATGCGTTCTTCCATCTGGGGGAAGTTCATCTTGGGGTCCACCGGTCGAAACATGGGAAACCCTCTCTATATAATAATAAAGACCCCGTCCCTAGGGACGGGGTCCACCCGCGGTACCACCCTAATTCCCCGAAAGGTCGGGGCTCTCTTCAAGGGCACAGCCCATGCCCTCGTCCCGGATAACGGGGGACGACTCCGCCCCAGTCTACTGCCACTCGAGTGGGTTCGGTGGGGGGCTCGGGAGGGATCTTCGCTGGGGGAAGGCATCGGCTCTCACCTGTCCCGACTCGCTGGGGCGCTCCTGCCCGGCTACTTGTCTCCGTCACTGCCTTTTTCGAGATATTTTTTTGAGGACTCAGGATAACATAATGGAGGGGCAAAGTCAAGACGGCTGCCGGGGAAGGATGACTACCTTTCTCCCCTCGCCCATGCCCATGCTCTCGGTGCTCACCCGGGGGTGTTCGGCCAGGGACATATGGATGATGCGCCGCTCGTTAGGGGGCATGGGCTCCAGGGCCACCAGTTGCCCGCTGTCCGCCACCTGTTGGGCCACTCGCTCGGCCAGGTCTTCCAGGGACTGAAAGCGCCGCCTCTTGTATCCCTCCACATCCAGCAGTACCGGCACCCGGCTGGTGAGCCTGTGGGACACGGCCAGGTTGACCAGGTATTGAAGGGAGGCCAGGGTCTGTCCCCGGCGTCCGATAAGGATGCCCAGGTCCTCGCCCTGGATGTCAAAGGTAACTACCTGGGACTCGGCGTTTAGCCCCTGAGGGGGGGGCTCGGTGGGCTGAACGGTGGCTGGAATCTTGAGGATCTCCAGGAGGGAGGACAATATCTCCTGGGCCGTCTCCGAGACCTCGGACTGGGGAACATCGGATAGCGGGGCGCCGCGGACCACGGCCCCGGAGGGCGCAGGGGAGGCGGCGTTTCCCGGAGCAGGACCTAACGGCGTTACCCGGACCAGGGCGTCCTCCGCCCCCATCCCCAGGATGCCCGGCTTACCCTTTTTTATGACCTCGACCTCGACCTCGTCCTCCTCCAGGCCAAGTTCCTCCAGGGCCAGCCGGGTCGCCTCCGCCATCGTCTTGGCGCTCATCTCCAGGCTCTCCATCGTCTATCCCCTTTTCAGCCCCCCTATCCCGCGAGGGCGGTGTCGATATCGGAGGTGGTGCTGCTTTGGGCGGCGGCGCCGCTTTGGGCGGTGGGGGCGCTTTGGGGGTCCCTAAAGGCCCTCTGGTCAGGCCGCCCCAGCCAAACATGCGATACTGGATATAGATTCCGATAGCGTTCGAGGCCACCCAGTATACGGCCAGGCCCGCGGGGAAATTCATGGTGAGCAGGCCGAACATCAGGGGCATGAACCACAGCATCATCTGGTTCATGGATTTCTGCTGGGGGCCGCCGCTGACGGGCATCATTTTCTGCTGCAGCCACATGGAGCCCCCCACCAGAATGGGCAGGATTATCTTGGAGGGGTCGGGCTCGGACAGGTCCAGCCACAGGAACTTGGGGTCCAGGGGGATCATGCTGTGGAGAAATGCCGGGGAGTAGAGGTACTTGGAAAGGTCCAGGAGGCTCTCCGGGGTGGTGCCCAGTCCCCGGAGGACCGCCTGGTAGACGGCAATCCATATAGGAAGCTGGATGATCATGGGGCCCAGACAGCCCATGGGGTTGATGCCGTGCTCCTTGTAGAGCTTCATGGTCTCCGAGGATAGCTGCTGCCGGTCCTTGGAGTGTTTCTTTTGAAGCTCCTGGAGCTTGGGCTGCAGGGTGGACATGGCCTTGGAGGAGCTGAGCTGTTTCATGGTGAGGGGCAGGGTCACCAGGCGGATGATGATGGTGAAGACGATGATGGTGGCCCCAAAGCTATGGCCCAGGAGGCTATATAGAAATATCAGCGAATTGAGTATGGGCTGAAAAAAAACTAAATTCCAAAGCGCTATCAACGCAGTCTACCTCACCTTTTCAGGGGAAAGCCCCATTGAATCGCTCCCGTCTGAGCATCCAGGGCATAGACCTTCCCGTCCTCGGCATGGACATAGACGGTGTCCCCCAAAACCGCCGGGTCGGCGGAGATACGCTTCTCAGCCACCGATTGTTTCCATCGCTGTGCCCCGGTCTGGGCGTCTATGCCATAGATGGCGCCATCCCCGGAGGCCATGACCAGGGTGTCCCCCACCAGCACCGGTGAGAACCGGACGGGGCCATCCACCTTGAAGGGCCGGTTCCATGACGGCACCCCGGTGCCGGCGTCGATGGCGTAGAGGGAACCCTTCACCGTGGCGGCGAAGACCCGGCCGTCGTTAAATAGGGCCCGGCCCCAGAACCAGCCATCGCCCGGGAACGGCTCCCGCCACCGGGGCTGGCCGGTTTCGGTATTCAGGGCGTAGAGCTTGCTGTCAAAGGCCCCGAAGTAGACGACTCCATCCCTGACCAGGGGTGTGCTGACAATGGCCCCGCCGGCGGCAAAGGGCTCCCAGCGCAGCCTCCCGGTCTGGGCGTCCAGGGCATAGAAGTTGTGGTCCATGGAGCCGAAATAGACGGTACCCTCATGGACGACGGGTCCCGACCAGATGCGCTCGCCGGCGGTGAAGGGCTGCCAGCGGTACTGGCCGCTATCGGCGGTCAGGGCGTAGACCTTATCGCCGCCGGCCACGAAGACGGTGTCTCCGGCCACGGCCAGGGCGCCGATGATGGGGCCATCGTCCTCAAGGGGTTGTTGCCACCGGGGGAACCCCGTCTTGGCATCCAGGGCGTAGACCTGGCCATCGAAGGTCCCCAGGTAGATATTTCCGCCGGACACCACCGGGGTGCCGTATATTGCCTTCAGTTTGTCCTTATCCCGGGGATATATCCATTCCTTCGGCGAGGGAAAGGGGAGCCCCCGGCTCCGGCTTTCGGGGTCCAGGGCCAGGACCTTACCCTCCCGGGAACCCACATAGAGGAGGTCCTGGTCCTGGGCAGGCCCGCTTCCCCCCGGGGCCCTCTGCACCACACCACCACCCAGGCAGGCGGTGAAGGTCGCTCCCAGGAGCATAATCAAAATAAGGAGGGCAGCTTGGCTGCCCCACCCTTTATGGCGCATATGGGATATCAAGTCTCTACTTTTTCCTTCGGTGAACCCGGTCCGGGATGGCGTGTTCACAATATACCACCACCACCGCCCCTCTGTATACCTGGGAGCGCCGGCCCCGCGGGGACCGAAGGACAGCCGGCCCGACCGCCGGCCCGACCGCCGGGTAGCATGAGCCCGCCAACGGAATCCAGTGGGATGGGGTGGATGGGGAGGGTATCGCGGCGAAACGAAGGGAGAAGTTCCGGATGAACTATCAAGGTAAAATGGGGGGAAGTGACGGAAGCCCACCGGGGACGCGAGCCGGCCAGGGGAGATTATCGGAGGTTTGCGGCTCCACAGGTGGCGAGCGAAAACCTGGAGGACCCGGGGCCGGCCAGGGGGCCGGGTCAGGGGTGGCCGGGCAGTCCCCCCGGGAGGAGCTCAGGAGGATACGGCGTTTGTTGTCAGGGAACCTTCATCCACGGCAGCCGAAAGCTCCATTACCTCGAAGGGGTAAGTGCGTCCGCATTGCAGGCACATGAGGTTGCTGTCGTCGGTACGCGTATCCTGATACAGGTTGCCTCCGCACCGGGGGCACCTTTCCTGGTGCCACTTTGTGGTAGTGTTTGTAACCATCGCTAACCTGCCCTCTTCCTCTATTTCGCCGCCCGAGGGCGAACCCGGTCCCGCTCTGTATTCGGTCCTGCAGGAGAGGGGTCCTGCCTTGAATCGGCGACGACCTTTGGTCTGTTTCATATAAACATATCCTGTGAAACCTGTCATGGGTGTTAACACCCAATTACGAGTAACTATATTGGATGATACCCCCTGAATATGGATCGCCTGCCTCTCTATGAGGGGACAATTCGCCGGCCGGTTTGCCCTGCCCGGGGCGCGGGCAAAACGAAAGGGCGGTCCTGAACGGACCGCCCCTTCGCCTGTT
Source organism: Dehalococcoidia bacterium (assembly GCA_036447315.1). Lineage (GTDB taxonomy): Bacteria > Chloroflexota > Dehalococcoidia > JACVQG01 > JAZFUS01 > JAZFUS01. The sequence continues at coordinate 641 of JAZFUS010000109.1, read as the reverse complement.
AAGAAAAAGGAGGAAAAAACAAGGGGGAAAAGGATTGGATCTCAAGGGGTTGTCGCTTTTATAATCTCCGGGGAGTTCGCCTAAGCTCCCCGGGGGCGACGGGGGTTTGAGTTCCTTCTCTTGTCCATCAGGTTTCTTCTACCCTCTATAATACAGGGGGCGCCATAAACGTGGCGCCAACAACCGGAGGGGAAACGTAAACCCGGCATAAATATTTTCGTTTATGAAATTGGCGGGGTGCCCTGAAAGGTTTGATGACAATGGGCGAGAAGGGACGGATCAGGGTACGGGGTCGTACCCGCAGGCATGGAAGGGATGGCACCGGCCCAGCCTCTTTATGGTCATCCAGCCGCCCCGCAGCAGCCCGAACTTTTGTATGGCTTCGAAGCCATAATGGGAGCAGGTGGGGGTAAAGCGACAGGAGGAGGGAAGCCATCGGGACAGGGTAACTTGATAGACCTTGATGAGGGCCAGGGCTGGATATTTCATTCCATCTTGCCGAAAAGAGCGGCTCGCGAGAGAAGGTCCTCCACCGCCGCCTTTACCTGGTGATAATCGGAGGTGACAGTGCCGTTTCGGGCGACCAGTATCAGGTCCCATCCCGGCCGCGACGGGCTCTGCCGGACGCTTTCCCGGAGCCA
>JAZFUS010000108.1:0-4474 GCA_036447315.1 Dehalococcoidia bacterium | reverse complement strand
AGCAGATAGGTAGTGTAGTCGCCGCTGCGGGCAAATACCAGGAGGGCCGCCACCATCAGCCATGCCCCGGGGACCAGGACGGCCTTTCTGCCCAGGCGGTCGGCCATGCGGCCGCCGAGATATATGATGGCCAGTACCAGTCCCTCGGTCAAGCTAAAGGCCAGTCCCACCTGGGCCTCCCCCAACAGCAGGGTGTTGTAGCCCAGGAGGGGGACCAGGGTGTCGCGACCCCCGCTGAGCGAGAAGAAGATGCTCAGGGCCAGCAGGGAGATCAGGAGGAAGTTGGTATTTAAGAGCAGCGCGGATGTCCCGTCCGGTGGCCTCTGGCCACCCGCGGCGGAGGGCTTGATCTCCCGAGGCGTGGCGGCCCGGCTCTCGGGAATCCGCAGGTATGCCCAGACTCCGGCGATGGCCCCTATCAGGGCCAGACCGAGAAAGGGGGCTCGAAGGCCGAAACGCTCGCTGAGCAGGCCGCCCAGATAGGGGCCGACGGCCGCTGCCGGGAGGACGATGACCTGGTATGTGCTCAGGACCCGGCCCCGATGGGCGGACAGGGTGACGTCCGCCAGCATAATGTAGGCCACGGTGTGCATTATGGCCGTGCCCGCAGCCTGGACCACGCGAAACGCGAATAGCTGCCACACGGATGTGGCCAGGGCACTGGCCAGGGCGCCCACGATAACCAGGCCCGGGGCTCCCACCACCAGCCAGCGCCGCCCCTTCCGGTCCGCCAGCCGGCCCGTGGGCAGGTCCGTCAACAGCCGGCCCACCCCCCGCGTGGCGATGATAACCCCCACCATGGTGCTGCTGGCCCCCAATGACTGGGCCAGCTTGGGCAGGATGGGCGCGATAAGCCCCATCCCTATGGACATGATAGCCATGGTCACGGAGACGGCTATCAGCGTCTTTTTTTGCTGCGATGGTCTTTCTGTCCCGGGTTCCAAGGTGCCTTTATATCCCTCCGCGCTTTGTCCCGCTTCGGCCGGCGGCATACCCTTCCCGGTGGCCGGGGTGGTCCGGGACCGTGGCCGGGGCCTGGCCTATGCGGCTATCCGGTCTTGAAAAGCCCGGCCAGGTTACCGCCCAGGATAAGGTTCCGGTCGCCTTCGGTCATGAAATCGGTATGGAGCCGGACGAGGTCCAGGTTTTGCCTGTAGGTGCACGTCCTCTGGGCCCAGGGCATATCCGAGCCCCAGACCATGACGCCGGCGCCGAACCGCTCGTAGATGGCCCTGATTATCTGCTCGTGGCGCGGATACGGGTACTCGAACTCCTTGCCCCACACCTCCCAGTTCTCGTAGGCCAGGACGTACCCTACCTCCAGATAGAAGCGTCCCTGCTTGAAGAGGGGAAAAAATTCTTCGGGGTTGTCCACATACTCCGGGTCACTGGGGTGGCGGATGTTGCCGCCGATGTGAGCGTCGATGACGTTCAACTCAGGGAATTTCCGGAGGACGTTGCCAATACGCTGGATCTGGTCCAGGTATTCGGCCCTGGAGCCGAAGCCGGTGTTGATGTAGGCGGGGACGCCCAGACGGACCGCCTCCCTCCACAGGGGGTCGCACCGCGGGTCATCCACCGGCTGGTCTCTGGGGACGTGCGAGTGCAGTCCCCGGTACCCCAGCTCCTCCACGGCCCGGGTCAGCTTCCCTATCTCCCTCCGGAGGTGACGGTCGTCCCCGGCGAGGTCGTACTCGATGGCCACCGTTCCCATGAACCTGGCGGGCCACCGCTTGATGGTATCGGCGAAGTAGGCATCTCGCCCATGGTTGGCCTCCACGTACCCCGCCTGAATCACCCCCATGTCCACACCGGCAAAGTCCATGTGGGCCAGCATCTGCGCCGGGGTATGCTCCATCTCCTCCATGACCACGGGCCCCCGCTGAAGCCAGCAGTCCTCGCCGTGCTTCTTCCAGTGGAAGCGTCCGTACTTGCCCACGACGAAGCCTACCTCCTCGCCGGGGTCCGGAATAAACCTGGGCTCCCGGTGGCTGGTGACCATTCGTCCCCAGTACCGGTGGATGTTGTCCTGGAGCTGGCGGGCGTAGGTCCCGGGATCGGGGTGGCCCGCCGGCCCTGCCTGGTTGGGAAAGACGTGTACATGGTTGTCGATGATCATCGTTGGCCCCCCCCTCCGGGCGGTCAGTCACCAGGCCAGTATACACCGTTTCGGCGTCGAACACAGACGGCCCGGGGCCCGCGCCCTGCTGAGTTGACATAAATACATCGATGGGGCAACAGGGGAGGCCCTTGTCCACACCACCGGTTTGCTATAAGATGAGACCTGACTTGACCGCCTGGCCCGGCGGATATATCATCGGAACGAGGCCCGGCATCCCCGGGCCTCGACCCCTTTACCCGGTGATGAGAAGGAGGATGTTGGTCCGATGCCCAAGATCAATTTAACCGCTCCCGAAAGGGTGGCCGGCTACCTGGCCAAGGGATATTGGGAGGAGTCCACCCTGGCCGATTTCTGGGACCGTCACGCCGAGGAATCTCCCGATAAGGTGGGCCTGGTGGACGTATCCCAGGGGAAGAGATTCACCTGGGCCCAGTTGAAAGAGATAACGGACCGGCTCGCCCTGGGACTGATCGACATGGGCATCGCCAGGGACGAGGTGGTGATAGGCCAGTTGCCCAACTGGGCGGAGAACGTGACCGCGCACATGGCCTGTGATAAGGCGGGCATCCTCTATCTGGGCCCGCGGACCAACATGCGGCAGTCGGAAATGGAGCATTTCCTCAAGATAACCGGGGCGCCGGCGGTGATAATTCCCGGGAACTTCCGGGGTTTTGACCACTACGAGTCGATGAAGGAGATTCAGTCCGGCATGCCGCAGCTGAAGCATATCATAGTAACGGGCCCGGACATACCGGCGGGCGCCCTGAGCCTCGAGGATGTTTTGACCAGGCCCCTGGCGGGGAGCTATCCCCCGGACCACCTCTCGAAAACCAGGATCCGGCACGATGAGATTGGGAACCTGGCGTCGACCACGGGGACCACAGGCGCCCCCAAGGTGGCCGCCCATTCCGAGGGTTGTCTGGTGTCCCTGAGCCAGGCGGTGGTGAGCAGATTGAGGATAACCGCGGATGATGCGATCTTGAGCCTCGTTCCCTTCTGGTCCGGGATCAATCTCCTGGTCTCCCTGGCGGTATGCAGGGTGGGATGCACCCAGGTGGTTATGGAAAATTTTGAGCCCGGGGATATCCTTAAAGTCATTGAAAAGGAACGGGTGACCGTCACCTGCTCCGCTCCCGCCATATATTTCAGGATGATAGGACACCCCGATCTGGCGCGCCATGATCTGAGCTCGCTGCGCATGGCGGTTTCGGCGGGGGGGCCCCTGCCCCCCGAGCTGGCCGTGAAGATCGAGGAAGCCCTGAGCTGCAAGGTCTCCAATGTCTACGGCGCCGTGGATGGGGGCACCTTCGGCCTCGGTGACCCGGATGCCCCCCCGGAGGTGCGGTTCACTACCGTGGGCCGGGCACCCGAGGGGACGGAGGTCAAGCTGGTGGACGGCGACGACAACGAGGTGCCCACGGGCCAGATCGGGGAGGTGGTGAGCCGGGGGCCCTTGCTCTACGAGGGGTATTTCCATGACCCGGAGCGCACCCGGGAGGTGTATGACGCGGAGGGCTGGTACCACACCGGAGACCTGGGATGGGTCGACGCCGGGGGGACTTTAACCCTGGTAGGGCGCAAGAAGGAGGTCATCATCCGCGGGGGGCAGAACATCTACCCGGCGGAGGTCGAGGGCCTGCTCATGGAACACCCCGATGTGGCCAGTGTCGCGATCGTGGCCATGCCCGACCCGGAGATGGGCGAAAAGTGCTGCGCCTTCGTCATTCCCCAGGCAGGGGAGAAAATCCCCTTCGGGGACATGGTATCCTTCCTGAAGGAGAAGAAAATCGCCTCCTTCAAGATACCCGAAAGGCTGGAGTTCGTGGACCAGTTCCCGCTGGCGGGCGAGGCCAAGGTCAACAAGAGGGAGCTTCAAGACATGCTGGCCCAGAGGATGGAGGCCGAGGGCGAGGCGGGGCCTGGCTCTGCCTGAGCAGGGCCCTGGCCCTGAAGGCCAGCTGGGGCTTTCCATCCCATTTTCTGAAGTAGCACCCGGACCCGAATTTTACCGTTTCCATCCAGCCGTAGGCACCGGGGTCGTAGTGTATCAACATGATGGGGGCTTCGGTTACCCCGCGCAGGCGCCGGCACATGTCCCAGCCACTGCCCTGGCCCTCGTCCACGATGATCAGTCCCGGCTGGGCTTCGGACACCCGCTCCAGGGCCTCGTCATCACTTGCGCAGGCGGCGACCTCGAAGTCCGCCCGGAGAAGGGCCATGGCCAGCTTACTTCGCAGTCCCGAATTGCCCGCGACGATGAGGGCCCTGTCCCTCGGCCCCTCTGAAGCAGATGTGCTCACGTTTCAAAACCCCCGCCTGCAGTGTAGTCCGCCCGGCTGCTTTTCGATAGCT
>JAZFUS010000107.1:0-10338 GCA_036447315.1 Dehalococcoidia bacterium | reverse complement strand
TTCCACCTCTCCAGGACGCCCGAGGTGTTAAAGCGGGGCCACTGCCTGGGAGAGCACACGGAGTATGTCCTCACCCAGCTCCTGGGCATGTCCGATGAGGAGTTCACCGAACTCATAGTGGAGGGGGCCCTGGACTGATCCGGGGCGCGCCCCCCCAGGCACCGCGCCCTATAAAACGTACCCCCCTTTTATAACGTACCCAAATGAACAGTAAAAAAAGAGGGCTGATTTCTCAGCCCCCTTTTTTGATGCTAACCCTAACCGGCCCGGGTCCTAGGCGTAGCCCACCTCCCCCAGCCACCGGTAGTACTCGGTCTGCCCGGCCCTGATCTTGTCCATCTCTTCCTGGCTCAGCCACTTGGTGAAATCCACCTCGTCCACCATGTAGCGGCCCCTCTGGAAGTGCTCCCAGGAGTTCAGCGGCACCGTGGCGTCGATGCCGATACCGCCCTCGAAGATGGACACCGGCGTCACCGACCCCGCCCCCGCCCCGGCCGCCGCCCGCTCCGACGGCTGGTAGGACTGCCCCCGTCCCCCCACACCCTTCAGGATATCCGCCACCGGGTTCACCCGGGTGGTCATGGCAAAGAACAGGTCCTCGGGCTGGCGGATGTTTATGTCCTCATCCACTATCATGGCTATGCGCAGCCCCCGCACCGCTCCCAGGCAGGCGGCCAGCATGTTCCTCTGCATCCCCTCATCGCTCCGTCGCTTCTTCTTGCACTGGAGGACTATGCCGCTCCAGGCCGTGAGGCCCAGGAAGTGGGACACATCGGTCACGAAACCCGGGGCTATGATATCGCACAGGTGCATGAAGGTGGCCTCGATAAAGGGGGAGTCCCCCCATAGAGACCCGAAGAAGGGCACGAAGTAGAGGGGTTTGTCCTTGCGCCGGGTTACCGCCGTTATCTCGAACTTCCGGGGCGTCCGGTAGGCCCGTCCCATGTACCGCGCCCACTCCGGATGCAGGTGGGCCACCCCCTGCTTGCCCGCCTTCTCGGCCTCCTCGGTCTCCCAGACGCGCTCACCGGGAACGATATACCCCTCTATCACCCACTCCGAGTTGGCCACGGCATAGGCGTCCACCGTCTTGGCCTTTACCAGCTCCACCGGCGAGCCCTGCATCGTCCCGGCCATCCCGATCTCATCTATCGAGGGAAAGGCCATGGGGGCCAGGGAGCCCCAGCCCATCAGCTCCACCATGGGCGGGGGGCAGATGTTTACCGTGCAGGGTATCTTCTCGTTGGGGAACCTCTCGCAGATGAGGTCGCCGTGTCCCCCGGGCACCATATTGATGGAGCCGTAGTCCTTTCCCCGAAAACTCATGCGGTACAGGGCCAACTGGCTGCCCCCGTCGGCATATTTGCCGCCGATAAAGTGGATCCCGGAGCCGAAGATGCGCCCCCCGTCTATGGGGGTGTGCTTGATCATGGGGAACAGCTTGAACGGATCGACCTCCTCCTTGGGGATGAACAGCTCCTGGCAGGGACCTTCTTTCACCACGACCGGGGGCGTGGGGTTCTTGGCTGCCTCTATGATCTTATGTTTGACATCCTTGATATCGTCCACCCCGCAAAGCTTGGCGACCCTCTGCGCCTGTCCCCAGAGGTTGACCACGTATCTGGCGTTGGGATACCCCTTGATATTCTCGCATACGAAGGTGGGGCCGTCGTCAAAGGCCTTGTTAAGGGCGCTCACCTCGATCTCGGGATCGATCTCCGGCGTCAGTATCTTTACGTCATCCGGGTTCTCGGCCCTGAGCCAGTCCAGGGTTGTCCTCTGGTCCTTTAGTGCCTCTACTCGATTCAATGGAACCTCCTTGACCTGGTATTTTGTAAGATTTGTCCGCCAATCATACCGCCCTCGATGCCCCCCCGTCAATCATCCGCGCCTTGACTTTAGGGCTCGAAATCCCTCACAATAAGGCCCAATAAGATGCTGATCGGCGCTATCTCGGATACCCATATCCCCGACCTCATCGACGGCCTGCCGCCCCAGATTGAGAAAGCCTTCGCCGGCGTGGACCTCATTCTGCATGCCGGGGATATCTGTGTGCCCTCGGTCCTGGACGAGCTGGAGCGCATAGCCCCGGTGCTGGCGGCCCGGGGTGACGACGACTCCTTCGCCGGCTACGAACCCCGGGTCCAGGATGAGCACAAGCTGGTCTTCGAGGGTTACCGCCTCTGGCTCATCCACGTCCTGCCCGGCCCCTCGATAGTCGACACGCGGTACGGGATGGACCCCATCCCCTATATCCGGGGCACCACCGACATCCTGGTCTTCGGGCACCTTCACCGGCCCCGGGTGGATAACACCGACGGGATCTACCTGGTCAGTCCCGGCAGCGCCACCCTGCCCGACTATGCCCCCCGTCCGGGCACCGTGGCCCTGATCTCCATAACCCCGGGCAAAGTCGAGGCCAATATTATACAGCTGGGCTAGGGCATCCGGGCCGGTGCCGCCGGGCCGGGGCGGGAAAAACCCCTTCCCTCAGTCCTTGGCCGGGAGCCTGCCCACAAAATAGTCCCACATGCGCCGCACCTGGGGAAGCATTTCGGCGGTCCAGTCCGGACCCCGGGGTGTGGAGGCGCTGCCGGCGGCGATCTCCTCCGGCGTGAAGAACTGGGGCGTACCCAGCGTGGTGGCCATCACCTGCATCTTGGCCGACTCCTCCAGGTCGATGGCCGCGATACAGGTGCGCCTCAACTCCGGCCCCACGATGTTGGCCCCATGGCCCCGGAGCATGATGGCCCGGTGGGGGCCCAGGAGGTCGGCCACCTTCTTGGCCAGGGCATCGGTGACGATGATTTCGGTCTCTTTAAACAGGGGAACGCCATCGGCGAAATAGAGGCCGTGAATGATGGTCAGGGGGCGTACCGTCTGTCCCACCGTGCTCAGCAGGATCACCATGGGCGAGTGGGTATGGGCCACGCTCATCACATCGGGGCGGGACACGTAGATCTGGCGGTGCATGCAGGTCTCGGCATTGGGGAGCCCATGGCCGCTCACCTTCTCCCCTTTCAGGTCGAAGGTCAGGATATCGGAGTAGGAAACCGCCCCCGGCGCTTTCTGGGCCGGCATGATGAAGAGCTCCGTGTCCGGTATGCGGGCACTTATGTGGCCGTGACTGCGGGTCAGGCCTTCGTTGGTCATGACTCTGCTGGCGGTTACCAGCTGCTCCTTCAGGGTCTCCAAGCTGTCCATAGCTACCTCCTTATGGTTTTTGGGGGCCCACACCCCCACAGGGCAATATTAATGTATTCTACCCCACACAACCCCGGTATTACAATCGGCCCCGGCCCCCACATATTTGAACCCCCATACACTCGAACCCACTTGAACCATTGAAAGCAGGGATGCCCGGTATTATAATGAACCCTACGGCAGAGGCCGGTCCCGGTAGGAGGTGATGTGTCATGTTCGCCAAGATACTCGTTCCCCTGGATGGCTCCGAACTGGCCGAAAGCGTCCTTCCCTGCGCGGAGGAGATAGTCGCCAGCCTGGGGTCCAAATTGGTCCTTCTCCATGTCGCCATTCCCGGGGACAGCCGGTCCCACATGCTCCGCGTCTACCTGGACCATACCGCGGGGACGGTCCGCCATCAGCTCGCCCAGCGCCGGAAGGGAGAGAAGGAGGGCGGAAAAGGCCGGGAGCCGGTCAAGGTAAAAGGGTCTCTCCGGTCGGGGAACCCGGCGGAGGAGATCCTGCGCTACGCCGAGAAGAACGAGATCGACCTGATCGCCATGGCCACCCACGGGCGCTCGGGTATCAGCCGTTGGGTCCTGGGGAGCGTGGCCGACCGGATAAAAGAGGCCGCGGATACGCCGGTCCTGCTGCTCCGGGCCCAAAACCCCCCGGGGTCCCCTATCTGCCCGGGGGCCTTCGCCCGGATACTGGTCCCCCTGGATGGCACTGCCTGGGGTGAGGCGTGCCTGCCCGTGGTACAGGGCATCGCCTCCCGGACCGGGGCGGAAATCATCCTGTTTCAGGCGATTCATGATGCCGGGGACCCCACGGCCACCAGCGGGCAGGCCGCCGGGGACAGGCCCCCCGCCGGGGGCAAGGGCCGGAAAAAGACGACGGAGACGGCGTCCGGGAAAAAGCTTGCCCGTCTGAGAGCCGATGCCCAGCGGTACCTGGAGGCCAGGGCCGCCGATTTGGAGGGACTGAATATCAAATGCCATCTGGTCTCCGGGGACCTGGCCGAGGCGACCATCGCGTCCGCGGTCCGGTTCGATGCCGACCTCATCGCCATGCCCACCCACGGGCGTAAGGGCATCGATCGCTGGATCATGGGCAGTATAGCGGACAGGGTGCTCCACGGCTCGGACCGGCCGGTCCTGCTGGTCCGGGTCAAGGATTAGCCACACCCCTCAAGGAAATGCCTCTATCGATATTTAATGCCGCCCGCCCGGAACAGGCGTGCAGGCCACTGGGGAGGAAGTTGAATGGCTTTCAACGATATCAGGGAATACATGGACAAACTGGAAGAGGAAGGGGAGCTACAGCGTATAGGTACGGAGGTTGACTGGGACCTGGAGGTCGGGGCCATCATCAGGCGGTGCTACGACCTCCGGGCGCCGGCTCCCCTCTTTGAGAACATCAAGGGATACCCCAAAGGGTTTCGGCTGTTCGGGGCCCCGGTAGCGGCCAGCTCCCGGCCGGGCGGGCTCTATGCCCGGATCGCTCTGGCCCTGGGCCTTCCCCCCGATTCCCAGGTGTCCACCCTCATCGAGGAAATGGTGAAGTCCTACTCCCTCGAGCCCCAAAAACCCCGGCTGGTCGCCTCCGGCCCCTGCAAGGAAAATATCCTGGTGGGCGACGAGGTGGACCTGCTCCGTTTCCCCGTCCCCTTTATCCACGAGAACGACGGGGGCCGCTATATGGGGACATGGGACGTGGTGGTCACCAGGGACCCCGATTCGGGTTGGACCAACTGGGGGCTCTACCGGCTCATGGTGCACGATAGGAATACCCTGGGCGGCCTGATCATCCCCACTCAACATATCGGAATGCACTATTACACCAAATACGAGGCCAGGGGCAGGCCCATGCCCTTCGCCGTGGCCCTGGGGACCGAGCCCCTGGCCACCATGATAGCCTCGGCGGCGACCCCCGACGGGGTGGATGAGGCCGATATCGTCGGCGCCATGCGGGGAAGCCCGGTGGAGGTGGTAAAGTGTGAGACCGTGGACCTGGAGGTCCCGGCGACGGCGGAGATCGTCATCGAGGGGGAGGTGCTGCCCCAGACGAGGAGGGAGGAGGGGCCCTTCGGGGAATACAGCGGCTACCAGGCGCCGGCCCACGACCCCAAGCCGGTCTATAAGGTGAGCGCCATTACCTACCGCCATGACCCCATACTCCCCGTCGTCTGCCCCGGCGTCCCCATGGACGACCACCTCTGGATGTGCATCACCGTGGCCGCCGATATCCTCCACAACCTTCGCACCCAGGGCCATCCCGTAAAGGGGGTATTTGTCCCTCCCGCCGGCGCCCAACACATCATCGTCATCTCCGTGGAGAACAGGGATGCGGACACCGTGCGCGCTGTGTCCGAGGCGGTCTGGGCCGCCAAGAGCGGCCATCATATCCCCAAGATCATGGTGGTAGATGAAGACGTCGATCCCTACGACATGGACCAGGTATTCTGGGCCTTCAGTACCCGCAACCATCCGGGCCCGGGGATCCAGAAGAGGGCCGAATCTCCCGCCTTTCCGCTGTGGGCCTTCCTGCCCCCCGATGAGAAGAGGAATGGGACCACCACCCGGGTCATCTTCGACTGCACCTGGCCCCGGGACTGGCCCCGGGAATACGTTCCCAGGAAGGCCTCCTTCGACAGCCTGTGGCCCCAGGAGGTCCAGCAGAGGGTGCTTGATAACTGGACCCAATATGGATATAAAACCCCACCCCACCACCAGGCCTCGCCTTGACAGTTACCGGCCAAACTGGTATATTAGATACTTTGGAGGCCCCGATATTTACGCGATTGTAGAAAACGGCGGAAAGCAATATAAGGTCTCGCCCGGCCAGACCATCAAGGTGGCCAGGATGGCCGTGGAGCAGGGAAGCACCCTGGAGTTGGACCGGGTGCTCCTGATATCCGATGGCGAGACGGTGACGGTGGGCACCCCTCTGGTGGAGGGAGCCCGCGTGATGGCCACGGCGGTGGAGGAGGGGCGGGAAAAGAAAATTATTGTCTTCAAGTATAAGGCAAAGGTCCGATACCGCAAGAAGACGGGACACCGACAGCACTTTACCAAGCTGGCTATCGATGAGATATTGCTGGCTGGAGTTGCAAGGAAGGACGAGGGGGATGGCCCACAAAAAAGGCGGGGGCAGCAGCCGAAACGGCCGCGACAGCCAGTCAAAGCGGCTGGGAGTAAAAAGGTTTAGCGGCCAGCAGGTCCGGTCGGGAACCATATTGGTAAGACAGCGGGGCACTCGCATTCGCCCCGGCAATAACGTGGGGCTGGGCAGGGACTTTACCCTGTTTGCCCTGATAGACGGCGTGGTCAAGTATGAGCAGGCCACCCGGCTGAGAAGAAAGGTCAGCGTTTACACAAGCTAAATGAAGAAGGAAATTCATCCCCAGTACTATAACGAAACCAAGGTAACCTGCTCCTGCGGCAACAGCTTCACCACGGGCTCGACCAAGGAAGCGATCAAGGTAGAAATATGCAGCGCCTGTCACCCCATATTTACGGGAGAGGGGCACCGCATTGTGGACACGGCGGGCCGCGTGGAGCGGTTCAAGCGCCGCTACAAGTTGAGCTGACGGGGTGTGTCCAGGACCAGGGAGCGGGTGTGCCCGCTCCTTTTTCTTATAACGCAATGGCCAGTAACTTCTACTACGGCGGTCAGGCTCTCATCGAGGGGGTGATGATCCGGGGCCAAAGGCATTTGGCCCTGGCGGTTCGCGGCCCCCGGGGGGACGTGAGCGTGACCACCCAACCCCTCCCCTCGTTCTACACCGGAAGGCTCAGGACGTGGCCCTTCGTGCGCGGGGCGGTGGTGCTCGTCGAGACCATGGTCATTGGCATGCGCTCCCTCCTCTACTCCGCCGATGCCTCGCTGGGGGAGGAGGTCAAGATTTCCTCGTGGATGTTGTGGACGGTCATGCCCCTGAGCATCGTCCTGGCCGCGGCCCTGTTTTTCGTCACCCCCCTGCTCCTGGCCCGTCTCCTCGACCCCTTTATCACCTCGTCGCTGGTGAGCAACCTCATCGAGGGCCTGCTGCGCCTGGGCTTCCTGGTCGGATACCTGAAGGCCATCGGCCTGGCCTCGGACATCAGGCGGGTCTTTGCCTACCACGGCGCCGAACACAAGGTGGTCAACGCCTATGAGGCCGGTGCTCCCCTGGAGATAGAGGCGGTAAGGGGGTACCGCATCGCCCACGTTCGCTGCGGCACCAGTTTCCTCCTGGCGCTGGTGGTCATCGCCATCGTGGTCTTCAGCCTGCTGGGCCGCCCCCCCCTGCTGCTGACCATCCTCTCCCGCCTCATCCTGCTGCCCCTCATCGCCGCCATCGGCTATGAGGCCATACGCTTTCAGGCGAGCCACATAGGGAACAGGGCGGTCCGGATGTTCACCCTGGCCGGGCTGGCCCTCCAGTCCCTGACCACCAGGGAGCCCGACGACGGTCAGATCGAGGTGGCCCTCATGGCCATGAGGGGGGCCCTGGAGGCGGATCAGCCGGTGGCGGAGCCCTGGGACTGGGCATCGTTCGCCCCGCCCTTCATCGGCTGAAAGAAGCAGGTCTGGTTGCCGGTATGGCACACCGGGCCCAGGGGTTTGGCCTTCACCAAAACGCAGTCGCTGTCGCAGTCCCCGGAGACGGAGTGCACCTTGAGGTAGCTCCCCGAGGTGGCCCCTTTGTGCCACAGCTCCTGCCGGCTGCGGCTGTAGAACCAGACATCGCCGCTGTCCAGGGTACGGCGCAGGGCCTCCTCATTCATATAGCCCAGCATCAACACCTCGGCGTTATCGGAATCCTGGATTATGGCGGGGATGAGCCCCCGGTCATCGAACTTCATGATTCACCCTCATATTCTTACGGGAATCCCTCTCTCTGCAAGGTAGGTCTTGGCCTGATGAATGGAATAGGTGCCGAAGTGGAAGATGCTGGCCGCAAGCACCGCATCGGCCCGGCCCACGGCGACGGCATCGTATAGATGGGAGAGGTTGCCCGCGCCACCCGAGGCGATAACCGGCACCGACACGGCCTCGGAGACGGCCCGGTTTAGCTCCAGGTCATACCCCGTCAGCTGGCCGTCGCAGTCCATGCTGGTGAGCAAAATCTCCCCCGCCCCCAGCCTCACCACCTCCCGGGCCCACTTCAGGGCATCGGTCCCGGCCCGATTGCGCCCGCCGTGGGTGAATACCTCCCACCGGGAGCCGGGGCCCAGGGCCAGAGGGCCCTCCTCCGGGGTCGCCGGCTCCTCCTCCAGCCTCCTGGCGACGATGGCTACCACGATGCACTGGCTGCCGAACCTCGCCGCCCCCTGGGAGACCAGCTCCGGGTTTTGCACGGCGGCGGTATTGATGGAGATCTTGTCCGCCCCCGCCTCCAGGATCTTCCTCATGTCCTCGACGGTGCGCAGCCCCCCCCCCACCGTCAGGGGGATGAAAACCTGCGATGAAACCCTCTCCACCACATCGGCCATGATATCCCGGGCGTCGGAGGAGGCGGTTATGTCCAGAAAGACCAGCTCGTCGGCCTCCTCCCGGTCATAGAAGGCCGCCAGCTCCACGGGGTCACCGGCATCCCGGAGCCCGACGAAGCTGATGCCCTTGACCACCCTCCCCCCGGTGACGTCAAGGCAGGGTATTATTCGCTTGGTCAGCACTGCGGTTCTCCAGTACGATCATATAGAAATTCTCACTGATAGCCTTCCCCCCGACCACCCTCAGCCCGGCCCGGACCGCCAGCTCACGCCCCTCATCCGGGTCTATGCGTATATTAAGGGGGGGCCCCATCCCGGTCTCCTTCTTGACCCACTCCAGGATACCCACCCAGCCCCCGGGGCGCAGGTGCCCCCGCACCCTCTCCAGGAAGTCCGCCCGGTCCTCCATCTCGTGGAGCAAAAAGGCCAGAAAGACGCCGTCCACGCTGTTCGGCTCCAGGGGGAGTTCCGTCTCTCCGCAGAGCAGGGTCTCCACATTGGTGGCCCCCTCCTTCTCGACTTTGCTCCTCACGCGCTCCAGCATCTCCTCCAGGATGTCCAGGGCAATGACCCGGCCCTGGGGCAGGCGCCGGGACAGGGGGATGGTGAAGAATCCGGTGCCACAGCCGATTTCGGCCACCACGTGATGGGGTTTCAAGGGCAGCTGCGACATAATCCCGTCCACATCGAAGCGGGCGGCCCTCTCCGGGCTGTCCAGGTTGTCTATTTTCTTGAGATCGAATTTCCGGTCCTCCGGCATCCTGCAACTCCTCTCGCGGCCTACAGGGCGGCCAGGGCCTCCCCGAGGTCGATATGGCCCGCATAGAGGGCCTGGCCCACGATAGCCGCCTCCACCCCCAACTCGTCGAGCCTCCTCAAGTGGTCGATGGACGATATGCCCCCGGAGGCTATGATAGGCAGAGAGGTCCTGCCCATGAGCTCGACCAGGGCGTCGAAGTTGGGCTCGGTAAGGGTGCCGTCCCGGCCGATATCGGTAAAGACGAATCGCCGGGCTCCCAGGGCCGCCATCCGCTCCGCCAGCTCCCCGGCGGAGATATCGGAGCTCTGCCTCCAGCCCCGGGCCGCCACCATTCCCTCCCGGGCATCGATGCTGATGACGATGGCCCCGCCGAACCGCCGGCAGGCCTCCCCCGCCAGCTCCGGCTCCTCCACGGCCACCGTGCCCAGGATTGCGCGCTCTATCCCCAGGGCCAGCACCCCCTCCACCGCCTCCAGGCTCCGGAGCCCTCCCCCCAGCTGGAGGGGGAGCTTCACCTCCCGGGCGATCCGCTCAACGACTCCCCGATTGACCTGTTCCCCCCCGGCGGCCCCGTCCAGGTCCACCAGGTGGAGGCGGGGAGCCCCCAGCGACTGCCAGTGGCGGGCCATGGCCACGGGGTCGTCGGAGAAGACCGTCTCCCTTGCGTAGTCCCCCTGATAGAGGCGGACACACCGCCCACCCTTCAGATCGATAGCGGGGATGATTTCCATCTTTTTCTCTCAAACCTGGAAATAAGTATAGCACAACCTGCCGGGCCCATAAAACGAACAGGGCGGGGATGCCCGGCCCCTTTGCCTTCGGCGATTGATCTGCCCCAGGTTATTGGACCGCCTTATCAATTAAATTTTTTTTAACCTTCCTTCAATCCACACAACTTTTTTATTATTCGATTCC
>JAZFUS010000106.1:0-10260 GCA_036447315.1 Dehalococcoidia bacterium | reverse complement strand
ATCGCCAGGAGCCCGACGAAGCCCATGAGCCGGGATTCCCGCCAGGGCCACAGCCACCACGACATGGCCTCGGTACGGTTCTGAAAGCCCCGGTCCCTTCTGATGCTTTTCCGGATCATGCCCCGGGCGATCTCCATGGCGCGAAACAAAAGGCCTGCTTCCTCCGAGCTTTTCCTCACTTTTTCCCGACCGATAACTTTATGATAAAGCGATAAAGGCCGGGTGTACATCACCCTTTGGAGTATTTTGGGGTGATTTTGCCCGTGTCACCGGCCCCGGTAACGCCGGCTCGATGGGGGCTCCGGTTCCCGGATATCGGACCACACCGTTACCAAAAGGGGCACCCGGTGGACCGGAATCTCGACCCTGTTGTGTTAGCGTGGAGTTGATGGCGGCATTATCGGGGGTCAGGGTTGCCCGATTTCCCTCAGGGCCCCGGACTTCAGGATAACGATACGGCGCCCCTCCATACCGATAATGCCATCCCTGACCAGGGTCCGCAGGGACTTGTTAACCAGCTGCCGGGAACAACCCAGCATGCACGCCAGGTCCTGCTGGCTCAGCGGCAGGGAGGGTGATACCACCAGCAGCTCGCCCTCCTCCTGGCCCAATTGGAGGAGCAGCTTGGCCAGGCGGGACGCAACCGGCCGGAAGGAGAAATCCTCAACCATGTTAAGGAGGGAGCGGAGCCTCATGGCCAAAATGGATACGATCCCCAGCACCGCGTCGGGGTGGGCGCTCATCAGGGCCTGAAAGTCCGACGCCGGCAAGAAATGGACTTCACAGGCCTCCAGGGCCGTGGCGCTCACCGGGTTGGGCCCTTTGTCAAAGAGGGGCGCGCATTCAAAGCACCCTCCCTGGCGAATGATGCGCACGATCTGCTCCTCGCCCTCCGGGGAGACCCGGTAGAGCTTAACCGCCCCCGACTTCAGGACAAACAGGCCGGGCCAGGGGTCCCCTTCCAGGATCATGACCTGCCCCCGGGCAAAGGACCGCTCCTCCAGCGCCCCCAGGACCCAGGCCAAAGCCTCGGGGCTGAGTCCGGAGAAACAGGATATGGACGCCAGGGGATTTCGGGTTACGGTGGTCATGGTTTATTTCCAGTTGTGAAAAAAAACATTACTTGCAGGGTATCATTTGGCGGCTCTTTTGTCACCTTTTTGACAGACAAGGCCATGGTTTGTAGCTACACTGGGGTAGCCGATGAGATAAAGGCCACCGGCATGCCAGCTAAAGGAGTATAGAGAGCCATGGAAGAAAAGCGTGGGGAGGCGGTCACCCCCGGAGACAGCGGTGACCCCGAAAAGATCCCTTTGGGGCAGGTGTTCCTGGATGACATCTTCCTCCTCTTCCTGCTGGGGATGTCCGTTCCCCTGATCCTGTATATAGTGTGGGGCCTGTTGGATCTCCTCAACGTGCCCCTTCTGCCTTAAGGAGGCGAGATGAGCTTAGCGGCACCGGAAAGGATATGGTGGAAACCCCTGGGCCGGGACGAGCGGCTCTGGGTATGGGTGAGCGTGGTCTTTTGCCTTATCCTGTTCATGGTCATGATTGCGTGGCACCTGGTGGCCCGGCAGACCACTCCATGGGAGACCTATGCCGTCACCCCGGAGCGCTACACCCAGATAACCGAAGACTTTGTCGAAAAGTACCGGGTTGGGGTGGAGGACGGTATCCCGGTGGTGCGGCCTCCGGTGGGGGGCGATGCCTACCTGCTGGCCTCCACGTGGCAGTGGTACCCCATCCTGGAGCTCAAGAAGGGGCAGACGTACCGTATCCACCTGTCCTCCAAGGACCTGCAGCACGGTTTCTCCCTCCAGCCCCCGAACTACAACCTTCAGGTAGTGCCCGGATATGATTATGTGATGAAGCTTACCCCCCAGGAGACCGGGGAGTTCCGCATCGTGTGTAACGAATACTGCGGCATCGGCCATCACACCATGATCGGAAAGCTCATAGTGACGGAGTAGGACCATGACTACACAAGCTTCTCAGGCCAATTTCAGGACCTGCCCGACAACCGGGCTTCAAGTACACAGACCGGCGGAGCTCTTGATAACCGTCAATGCGGTGGCCGCGGTGGTGTTCCTCACCGTGGGCGGCATCCTGGCCCTGCTCCTCGCCCTTACCAGGTGGGAGTTGGTGCACCTGCTGCCCGCGGACCTGTTCTACCGTTTTCTCACCGCCCACGGCATCACCATGCTGATATTCTGGATAGTGTTCTTCGAGGTGGCCGGGCTTTACTTCGGGGCCACGGTGCTCCTCAATGCCCGTCTGGTGACGCCCCGGCTGGGATGGGCGGCTTTCGCGCTGATGATGATAGGCGCCCTCCTGACCGAGGTGATGGTGTTCACCGGCCAGGCGGATGTCATGTTCACCGCCTATATACCCCTCAAGGCCCACCCCCTGTTCTACCTGGGCTATATCCTCTTTGCCGTGGGCGCCCTGGTAGCGGTTTACCTGTTTTTCGCCAGTGTGGTCGTGGCCAAGCAGGAGAGACGTCACACCGGCTCCCTGCCCCTGGTGACCTACGGCCTGGTGGTGGCGGGGATCATCGCCACCTTCACCCTGATCTGCGGGGCCATTACCTTCATCCCCGCCTTCTTCTGGTCGCTGGGGATACTGGAGACCTACGACCCGGCGGCCTACCGGCTGCTGTTCTGGGGCTTTGGCCACGCGGCCCAGCAGATCAACCTGGCGGCCATGGTGGCCATATGGTACGCCCTGGCCACCCTCACCGTGGGGGCCAAGCCCATCAACGAGAAGCTGTCCCGCCTCGCCTTTCTGCTCTACATCCTGTTTATCAACCTGGGCGCCATCCACCACCTCATGGTGGACCCGGGGCTGAGTGTGGGCTATAAAATCGTCAATACCAGCTACCTCATGTACCTGGCCGTGCTGGGCAGCATGATACACGCCTACTCCATCCCGGCGGCGGTGGAGGTGGCCCAACGGGCCAAGGGCTATACCCAGGGGCTCTTCGGGTGGCTGCGGCGCGCCCCGTGGGGCGATCCCGGCTTCGCCGCCCTGGTGGTGTCCATGGTGATGTTCGGCTTCCTGGGCGGCGTCACCGGGGTCATTCAGGGCATGATGCAGCTCAATATGATGATTCACAATACCCTGAGGGTGGTGGGCCACTTCCACGCCACGGTAGTGGCCGGCACCACGGTGGCCTTCATGGGGCTGACCTACTACCTCATCCCCCTTATCATGCGCCGGGGGCTCATCAGCCGGCGTCTGGCCAGTTGGCAGCCCTATGTGTACGGGTCGGGGCTCCTCCTGCTGATCGCGGGCATGATGCTCTCCGGAGACATCGGAATTCCCCGCCGTTCCTGGTCAATCGCCGGCGGCGGGTTCTCCAGCCTGAGTGACATAACCCTGGGCATGGTGGGTATCGGGGCCATCGTGGCGGTGGTGGGTGGGGGCATGTTCGTATACATCGCCGTGTTCTCTCTCCTCTTCGGCAAGGACTTAAGAAAGCAGAGCTAAGGGAGGCCCATATCATGGCGCGAGGCAAGAAAAAAGAAGAAGAAAAAATCCATGCCCCGGGCACCCTGGTCATAGTGTTTATCTTCCTGGCCTGGTTCATCGCCCTCTACGTCCTGCAGTGGGCGTTACTGGCCGTCAATTGGCCGATAAGGTAATTCGGGAACAGCCATGAAGGTCCTGAACGGGAATTTCTTGATAACCCATAAGCCCCTGGCGGTGGCCCGGTCCGGGAACGGAAGCGGGCGCGCGTCGGCCAGGGACTATCTCTCCCTGTTCAAGCTGAGGATCGTGGGCCTGGTCATGTTCATCGCCTTCATGGCGGCCGTCATCGCGGCCCAGGGCCTGCCCCCCGGGGGGCCCCTGCTGCTGATGCTGGCCGGTCTGGGCCTGGCCTCGGCGGGGGCCTCGGCCCTGAACCAGTACCTGGACCGGGGCCTGGATGACCTCATGGCCCGGACCCGGAACCGGCCCCTGGCCGCGGGCAGGATCTCCAGGCCCTGGGGCGTTCTCGTAGCGGGAACGGGTCTGGTGGCCCTCTCCGTGCCCTTCTCGATGAGCGTCAACGGGATGGTCGCCGCCTACACCGTGTCGGGGGCCCTGGTCTATGTTGTGGTGTATACCCTGTGGCTCAAGCGGCGCAGCCAGCTGAATATAATCGTCGGGGGGCTCTCGGGCAGTTTTGCCGCCCTGGCCGGGTGGGCGGTGGTGAGTCCGACCCTGTCACCCCTCCCCCTGATAATCGCCGTCCTGGTCTTCCTGTGGACCCCCCTGCACTTCTGGAACTTCGCCCTGGTGCACCGGGAACAGTACCAGCGGGCAGGGGTGCCCATGATGCCGGTCTTGGTGGGCAGGTCCCAGGCGGCCCGGCGCATCTTCCTGACCGCGGCCGGCATGTTCCTCCTCTCCCTGGCGCCCTATTTCCTGGGCTACCTGGGGCCGGTGTACCTGGTGGGGGCCCTGGGGTCCGGGGCCCTGCTTTGGGGCAACCTGACGCTGCTGCGCCGGCCTGCGGCCCCCATAGCCTGGGCCAACTACAAGCTCTCCGGACCCTATCTGGCCGCGCTCTTCGTGGCCATGGCCGCCGATGGGTTTTTCCTTTAGGCCCTCCGTTTATGCGCCGTAACCCCTGGAGGATGTGATGGCGGGCAACAGAAAGAGATCGTTCCTCTTCGGAGGCTTGTTGGGCCTCTTTTTTTTGGCCATTTTACTGCTGGCTCCCGCCTGCTCTCAGGGCCGGAACCCGACGCCGGCCCCGCTCTTCGAGCTCACCGATCAGTTCGGGCGGCCGGCAGGCCTGGACCAGCTCCGGGGCAGGATGGTGGTCCTCACCTTCCTTTACACCAATTGCCCGGATACCTGTCCCCTGTACATCGCCGGGATCCAGCGGGCCGTGACCCGGCTGGGGACCACCGGCTCGGCAGGGGTGGTAATGGTGGCCGTAACGGTGGACCCCGACCGGGACACGGTGTCGAGGCTGCGGGAATTCGCCTCGCACCTCGCCCCCGGCTGGCTGTTCCTCACCGGGGAGCCGGGGCAGCTGAAAACGACCTGGGAAAACTACCGCATCTACGTTGAAAAGCCTCGTGAGGACACGGATCCCGGGGAAGGTACGGCCGGGCACGGCGACAGCCCCGAGGAGCACCAGGGATATGAGGTAATCCACAACGCCAAGGTGGTGCTGATAGATAAGGAGGGTTTTCTGCGCGCTGAACTTACCGGAGACTGGGGGGCGGAGGAGCTGGAGGCGAAACTGAGGCGCTTGCTCGCCGGTCAGGAGATAACCGGGGACTTTCGTCCCTGGCAATCGTTCGTCGGCTTCCTTTATGCCTGCGGACCCGTTTCGTTCAACAGCTTGGGCATAGCCGTGGGCCATTTCCTTCTGTTGCTCTCCGTCCCCACCTCCCTGGTCGCGGTGGGCTACCTGCTGACAAAACGCCGGTGATTGAATCCGGCATACGCCGGGAGGAATCCGGCACCTATGCCTGGCACTGCCCGGACCCGTTGGGAAGCGGGCCCCGCTAACGGCCGCCGGTGATGAGGTAGTTTTGTCCCGTTATCCAGGCGGCCTCGTCGGAGACCAGGAAGGCCACCAGGTTGGCCACGTCCTCGGGTGTGCCCAGCCGGCCCATGGGGGGTATGAGGCTGAGAAGCTGGTCCTGGCGTGCCGTCCGGCCCGGCCGGGTGGCCAGCGTGTCGATCACGCCCGGGGAGACGCAGTTCACCGTAATCCCGTGGGGGGCCGCCTCCAGGGCCAGGGCTTTGGTGAAGGCGATGATGGCCCCCTTGGCCGCGGAATACTCGGCCTTTTCCTCCTGCCCATAGACCCCGGCAACGGAGCCCATGTTAACGATCTTGCCCGATTTCCTCTCCATCATGTGGTTGATCACGGCCCGGGTGCAGTGCATGGTCCCTTTGAGGTTCTTGGCCAGGACCATGTCCCAGACGTCCTCGGTGGACGCGTGGAAGTAGGAGCCCCTTTCCCGGGCACTTCCCCCGGCATCGTTCATCAGGATGTCTATCCTGCCGAACTTGTCCAGGACGGCTTTCACCATGTCGTTGACCTCCTGGTGGTCGCTCACGTCGGTCTTCACGGCCAGGGCCTCCCGGCCCAGGGATTTTACCTCGCCGGCCACGCCGGTGGCCCCCTCCAGGTTCATGTCGGCCACGGCGATGTTGGCACCCTCCTGGGCCAGCTTCAGGGCGATGGCCCTTCCGATCCCGCCGGCCGCCCCCGTGACGATGGCTACCCGGTCCTTCAACCTCATGGCTTGACGCCTCCTTTCCTGATGATGAGTGTTGGCTCTCGCGCTGGCCATAGTATATCGTAATCCGGGACGGCTGGCGAGCGGTGAAGATGTATTGACGGCAATGTTTCGGTGCCCATATTGACAACTTTCCTACCGGGAATTAGGATTAGCTCGGAAGCTGGAAACGTGGGGGAGCAATTGAGCAGTAAGAAGCATTTCACCCCGGAGGAAGCCAGACGGATCGGCGAGGCCCTGGGTATCGATTGGACCGGATTCGACGTCGAACAGTACAGGATGGGCCTGGATGTCGAGCTGGAGCACGGGCTGGTCGACCCCGATACGAATGTCACCGGAGACGACCCGATTTTTACGGGGAAGATCGCCCTGGCCCATCTCAAGGAGATTCCCGATTACTACACGAGGCTGGATAAGATGGAGCGGGAGGCTGAGGGCCGTTAGGGCCCGTCCGAGGCCATCCGCGCTTTTTATTTCAGAATACATCGGGACACACTGCCGCCTGTCGGGGGGGCTGCTCATGTGCCCGCCCGGTCTCCCGGCGGGAGCCGACCCGGGTGGGACTGAGGGGTGTGGACGGGGGCCGGCGGCCCATCTTCGCTGGTTACGGACACCGGGGTGGTCAGGAGAACGATAACCCACATCACGATTCCGGCGGCAATGGCGGCCGCACCCAGCGCCCGGATGCCGGTCCTGTCGCTGCGGCGATAGGCCACGATGCCGCCGGCGATCGATGCCGCGCCGAGTACGGCCTGTGACGCGATGAAGATGAAGCCGATGTCCATGTCGCTCCTCCGGCGGCCCTGCGGCCAGCTTTTTGGGGCCTGTCATGTCGTACCGTCTGTATAACCTGCGACGCCGGACCGGGGCGAAAGGCCCGGGAAACTCATTCGCTCCAGCCCACTCCAGGATACCCGTTCGCCT
Source organism: Dehalococcoidia bacterium (assembly GCA_036447315.1). Taxonomy (GTDB): domain Bacteria; phylum Chloroflexota; class Dehalococcoidia; order JACVQG01; family JAZFUS01; genus JAZFUS01. Next base: position 3,085 of record JAZFUS010000106.1, on the reverse strand, counting down.
TCGGCCTGTAAACGGGAGGATGGCTGATTCGGCAGGGGTCAAAGGGTTGACGAAGGGCTCCATCTTTTGGCTGAGGGGACCGGCCACCAATGTTTCCCGTTGGGGATGCCCGCTTCACGGGCTTGACAGCCGGGGGGCGGTGCCCTATCATCGACGCCGGCGGAGGAGGCCACGCATCGAAATTATCCGTTGGGCCATAGCGTTCGGCCTGGGAGGATTGTTTCTGTTCCAGGCGGTATTCAACGGGTGGGCGCTGGGTTGGCGTCAATGGGTCCGGGGCGAAGTCGACGGGATCTCACCGGCCCCTATCATCGGTGGCCTGGCCGGCTTCATCGGTGTCCTGGTCGCGCCCATCGAGTCGATCGCAACCCGGCTGGCCTTCGCGTGGATGCCATTGGTCCTCGACCTCGGCACACTTTCCGTACCTGATGGGGGCCTCATCGATGCGGCCAGGGAGCGCCGGAAATGAGAGGCCCCCGAGCCGGGATATGTAAACTCTGATACCCCTGCCGGCCCGGCCCGTCCGACCCAGATCGTTCGCATTTCCGGCGAGTGTCAGCCGGCATACGCCCTACTGTAGGCCCTATTTGGATGCTAGCACCTGTAAAAATGGGTACATCTCGCAATGCGCCCGCGTTGCCCAGGCATTATCATCAGGGAAAACAATCGAATCCCGTCATGGGGATAATGGTGGATCGGACAGCCTGGCCCGGACGATGAGGAAGGGGGTCGCCGTGTGCCATAGGGGACGGACCCGGGTGGGGTCGGAGCCCGGGAAAGGGTCAACGTTCTACTTCACAATGCCGGTGAAGGGAGATACTCAGCCATGAGCACCAAGCCCGTCGAGATCCTGTTGGTGGAGGACAATCCCGCCGACGCCCGGCTGACCATAGAGGCCTTCAAGGAAGGCAAGGTGTCCAAAAACCTGACCGTAGTCGATGACGGGGTGAAGGCCTTGTGCTACCTGAGGCGGGAGGGCGGCTATGTCGAAGCACCCCGCCCCGACATCATCCTGCTGGACCTGAACCTGCCCAGGAAGGATGGCCGCGAGGTACTGGCGGAGATAAAAGGGGACCCGGACTTAAAACGCATCCCGGTCATTGTCATGACTACCTCCAGAAATGAGCATGACATCATCACCGCCTATGACCTTCACGCTAACTGCTATATTGCCAAACCGGTGGACCTGGACGCGTTCTTTGAGGTCGTAATGTCGATAGAGGTCTTCTGGCTGGCAACCGTGAAGCTGCCCAGCGGTGGACGGGTACAGGGATCCGCTTATCATCCCCTGGGACTGCGAACCGTCCTGTAAGATCACTTCCCGTTGGGGTGACGGGCAACGTTGTTGGCGGGCAGGGATATTGACAATGCCCTGTGAAGGGGGTAGCTTGTAAAGCAATGTGTGAAGCAATACACACATCGGTAGGCACTCGGTTTACGAAGATGATGGGGGTGGAGGAAGGGCACTGAAATCGCCATATACCCGGGTGGTGGCCGGTGTCCTTTTTACATTGGAGCAGCATACTTTGTTGTCATTATTGCAGAGCAGACTGGTAAAGGCATCGGCCCTGTGGACCGTTCCCCGATACCACCTGAGAAAGGTCCGGGTCCTGGTAAAACACGAAGCACCGCCGCCACTGGAGGCGGCACCGGAAAAATATACACTTTGTTGGAAAAATTATTACAGCATCCTTCAGGTGAGTCCGGATGCCAAACCGAAGCCGATCAGGGCGGCATTCGGGCGGCTGGCCAGGCTGTATACCCTTTCGCCATCAGATACAGCCGAGAAGAGCCGGCTGTTTTCGGAAAGAATGACGGATATCGAAGAAGCCTACGAGGTTTTGTGTGACTCTATACGGCGAGATGCATACGACCGGGAATTTATTATGAGGCTTGAATCTGGAGAGGGCGAAGCCGGTAAGTCAACCAAGGAACAGATCTTCGATTTGATGGCCCAGACCATGGACGAGGTCGCCAAGTCCAGGGTAAGGAAAACCCGTAGGCACCCGGGCTGGAGCAGGTCAGCGCGACGCGCAGTCCTGATATCATTTGCGGCCCTGGTCCTGGTAAGTATCGGCGGCACGTCCGTTGCCTTTGCCAAACCGGACCATGCACTGGCGGCTCCCTTCAGGGGAATGGCAATTACAGTGACGGAGGGAGGGCGGGCGCCCATCGCATTGATCGTGTGGGTTCGCGGAGTAGTCGCCACCTATGAACGCCAAATAGTCTCGACAGCTTTACAATCGATGAGAGTGGAAGAGGGCGTGAGGATATTTCCCACGGTCATGGTACCCACGAATGATATGGCAAGCTTTCCTTCATCCGAACTTCCCCTTTTCCCCGCTTATCTCGATAAGGAGTTTAGCCAGTTCAGTTACACAGTCGACAGCGATGGAATCGTAAGCGTCGACACATCCTGGGCAACGACCGATGCTCTTCTCGAGAGAATCGAACTGGCCCTCGATAGATTTGAAGGCCACAGATAGATACATCCCTCCCGCGGCGATAACCCCGGTTTTCATCTTTCAACCCACCCCCAGGTCCTGCCTGCTTTCCCTTCTCTCGTGCTTGACAGCCATGGGGCGGCCGTCTTATCATCGACGCCGGTGGTAAGAGGCCGGGACGTGGCCTTGTCACGAGTTCCCGGGGATTGCTGAATTATTTCAAGGCAAAGGGGGTAACCGGTTATGGACAGACCAGACCTGTCTCTTTCTCTGGAAGGGAAAGTGGCTATTGTCACCGGCAGCGGGCGGGGGATCGGACGGGCCGTGGCCCTGGCCCTGGCCTCTCAGGGGGCCGATATCGCGGTCGGGGACATTACCGCCGATGTGGAGCAGACGGTCGGCGAGGTCCAGCAGATGGGCCGCCGCGCCATTGCGGTGACCACCGATATCACCCTGCGGGACCAGGTTCAGAACCTGGTGGACAGGACGGTGAAGGAGCTGGGGACGGTGGATATCCTGGTCAACAATGCCGGAATCCTGCGGGTGGCTCCCTTCCTGGAGCTCAAGGAGGAGACCTGGGACAAGGTGATGAATACCAATCTCAAGGGTTATTTCCTGTGCAGCCAGGCGGCGGGCCGCGT
>JAZFUS010000105.1:0-8812 GCA_036447315.1 Dehalococcoidia bacterium | reverse complement strand
TCGATACGGGAGTAGTGGCCGGTGGCCAGATAGTCGGCCCCCAGGGCCAGCACCCTGTTCAGCAGGAAGCGGAACTTTATCTCCTGATTGCAAGCCAGGCAGGGATTGGGGGTCCGGCCCCGGTCATATTCCCGGCAGAATTGCTCCACCACGTGCCTTCGGAAAAGGTCCTCGAAATTGAGGATGTAGTAGGGGATGTCCAGAACATGGCATACCCGGCGGGCATCGTTTACGTCCGCGGTGAGGCAGCAGGGGCGGCGGGGGGAGGCGTCTTCGGGCTCCGGCCACAGGCGCATGGTGATGCCGATGACCTCGTAGCCGGCCTCTTTCAGCAGGCCCGCGGCCAGAGAGGAATCCACCCCGCCGCTCATGGCCACCACCACCCGCTTCTTGGCTTGGGCGACGCCCTTCATGATGCTGATAGTGTAGCACAGGGGTCGAAAGCCGTTCAAGCTGGCGGGACGGCGCGGCCCATCTAAATTGACTTGACCGGAATGCCATGTTATCATGCCATCGAAAGTGGATACAGGACAGTCTGAAGTTGAGAGCGAGGCGGGGTCCCTGAGCGGGCTCTCTCTGGATGAAGTAGCCCAGCGGATTGTCTCCTGCCAAGACTGCTCCCTGGCCAGGGGGCGCACCCGGGCGGTTCCGGGAGAGGGGCCTGCGAAAGCCGAGATCCTTTTTGTCGGCGAGGGCCCGGGCTACCATGAGGACCAGCAGGGAAGGCCCTTCGTGGGTCCGGCAGGGAAGTTCCTGGAGGAGCTTCTGGCTTCGGTGGGGCTGGGGCGGGAGGAGGTCTTCATCGCCAACATCGTCAAGTGCCGTCCCCCGGGAAACAGAGACCCCCTGCCCCCCGAGATCCAGGCCTGCAGCAAATACCTGGACCGCCAGGTCGAGCTCATCGGGCCCCGGATGATCGTCACCCTGGGCCGCTATTCATTGGCCCGCTTCTTCCCCGGCCAGAGTATCGGCAAGGTCCACGGCACCTGGCGAGAGAGCGACGGGACGAAACTCTTTGCCATGTACCATCCGGCGGCGGCCCTTCACCAGCAGAGCCTGAAGCAGACCATCGAGGCCGACATGCTCAAGATCCCCCAGGTACTGGCTCAGGACGGGGCTCAGGCCGGGGATCAGGCCGGGGACAGGGAGCCTGAGGAGCCGCAGCCCAAACAGTTGAGCTTTTTTTAAGGATAGATCAAATGGCCGCAAAGAAATTGAGGGTGATCCCCCTGGGGGGACTCGGCGAGATCGGCAAGAATATGCTGATCCTGGAGTATGGAGAAGACCTGCTGGCTATCGACTGCGGGCTCATGTTCCCCAAGGAAGATATGCCGGGGGTGGACCTGGTAATTCCCGATGTCAGCTACCTTCTCAAGAGGAAAAAGGGGCTTCAGGGGATTATCGTCACCCACGGCCACGAGGACCACACCGGGGCCCTGCCCTATGTACTGCCGGGGCTCGACGCCCCCATCTATGCCTCCCCCCTCACCCAGGGGCTTATCTCGGTCAAGCTCAAGGAGCACAGGTTGCGGGACAAGGTGACCATGCACACGGTGCAGGCCGGGGACACCGTAAACCTGGGGAAGTTCCGGGTGGAGTTCTTCCAGGTATGCCACAGCATCCCCGATTCCCTGGGGCTGATTATCCGCACCCCCGTGGGGGTGGTGGTGCACAGCGGTGACTTCAAGCTGGACTACACCCCGGTGGACAACAAGCTCACCGACTTCCGCCGGCTGGCCCAGGTGGGGAGCGAGGGGGTGCTCCTGCTCTTCTCCGATTCCACCTACGTGGAGATGCCGGGCTATACCCCCTCGGAGAAAGTGGTGGGGGAGTCCCTGGACCGCCTTATGGGGGAGGCCCCGGGCCGGGTCATTGTCACCACCTTTGCCTCCCTTATCTCCCGGGTCCAGCAGGTTATCGATGCCGCCGCCAAGCACGGACGGCGCGTCTTCATCCTGGGGCGGAGCATGACCGACAACGTACGCATGGCCCTGGACCTGGGCTATATCAAAGCCCCCGAGGGCATCCTGGCCCGACTGGAAGAGCTCCAGCGCCTGCCCCCCGAGCGTATCGTCCTGCTCACCACCGGCAGCCAGGGGGAGCCCACCTCGGCCCTGGTGCGTATAGCCAACGGCGATCACCGCCAGGTACGCATCATGTCCGGGGACACGGTGATCCTCTCGGCCACCCCCATTCCGGGCAATGAGTCCCTGATCAACCGCACGGTGGACAGCCTCTTCAAACAGGGCGCCATGGTGTTTTACAACCGGCTGGCCCAGATCCATGTGCACGGGCACGGCAGCCAGGAAGAACTCAAGCTCCTGCTCAACCTGGTCAGGCCCCAGTACTTCGTCCCCATCCACGGGGAATATCGCCACCTGAGCATCCACGCCCAACTGGCCCGTACCATGGGTGTGGAGAAGGACAAATCCTTTGTTCTCGAGGACGGCGATACCCTGGAACTGGACGGCGAAGGGGCCAGGGTGGTGGGGCGCGTATCGCTGTCCGATGTCTATGTGGACGGCCTGAGCGACATCGGCCACGGCGTGCTGAACGACCGCCGGGCCCTGTCCCGCGACGGTATGGTGGTGGTCACCGTGGCCGTCGATAGAAAGAAGGAGAAGGTGGTGGGCCGCCCCCAAATGGTCTCCCGGGGCTTTGTCGAGGAAAAAGAATGGGGTGATCTGATGGAAAAGAGCCAGGACATCGTGATCAAGGCCCTGGACCATAACGGCAAGCTGGGACTGGAGGCAGGCGCCATTCAGGCCCTGGTAAAGGAAGCGCTGAGCAAGTTTCTCTACGACCAGACCCGGCGCCGCCCCATGGTGCTGGCAACAACCCTGAACGTTTGAGTTGAAACCATTGGGAATAGCGGGTCCCCTGAAGACCGCATCGCTCAGGGGGGTCTTTTATGCGCAAGAGAAGACGTAAATCCAGGGGTTTTGGGAGAGCGTGGAGCTTGGCCTGGCGGCTGGGGTTCCTGATTATCCTCCTGACCATTCTCTTTCTGAATAAAGACGCCATTATTGACCGCGCCGGCAACCTCTTGGACAGGCTCCTCCAGACCTTTGGTGCAGGGATTGCTATCCTCTTCGTAGCTGGCGCCGTTGTCCTGTGGTCCCTGCTGCGGCGGAGATTCATCGGGATGCTGGCGGGGGTGGCCCGGTCTTTTCTCCACTGGAGACAGTGGCTGGCGACGGTGTCCTGGGGCCTGGCCGGGTTTGGCATCCTGGCCCTTCTGGACGTGGGCGGCAGTTTTGGGGACAGCGTCATCGGGTCCACCAATATCTGGGGCATACCCCCAATTGCCTGGGGCATACTGCGCCTGGTCGCCCTTACTTTCCTGGGAACTCTAGCCCTGACCCCACGGATAACCCTCCACGTACTTTGGGAAGCGGGTCGGGCCAGCCTCATTGCCCTGGTGGCCTTCCTACGTTTCCTCAGGGTGGGGTTGACGGGCGCGGGGTACCTGGTCGCCGATGTAGCCCGCCTGCTGGTCCGGGGCTTGAAAGCACTGGCACCCCTCTGGGGCCGGGCGGTCCGCCGGGTCAAAGAACGGCGCCAGCCGGACATACCACCTCCCTATGAGGAGACGGCCCCGGGCGGGGAGAAGCAGGCCCCCCTGCCCCTCCCGGAAGTGGAGGCTCCCCCGCCTGTGGAAGAGGTTGCCCCCGAAGCCGGGAAGTTGGTAGAGGCACCCTTTCCCTACACGCCCCCGGCGAAGGTCACCCCCAGGCCCGCCAAAGCCCCGGCCCCCAGGAAAGAGGCGCGACCCCCGGCGGTCCCGGAGATACCGGTGGTCCTACCCCTGATCACCTCCGCCGGCTGGCAGATGCCGCTAATGGAGATGCTGGAGCTCACCCCGGAGGTGGAGTTCGCCCACGTGGACAACGAAAAACGGGCCCGTCTCATCGAAGACGCCCTGCGGAGCTATGGGGTCGAGGCCGCGGTGGTGCAGATCAATGTGGGGCCCACGGTAACCCAGTTTGGGATCGAGCCCGGATGGGACCGCAAGTACAAAGAGACCAAGGTAAAGGACGAGGACGGCAACATCCGGCTGGAAAAAAAGGAGATATCCAAGACCCGGGTCAAGGTGGACCGCATCAACTCCCTGGCCAACGATCTGGCCCTGGCCCTGTCCTCCCCCAGCATCCGTATCGAGGCCCCGGTACCGGGGAAGCCCATAGTGGGCGTCGAGGTCCCCAACTCCACGGCGGGCCTGGTTACCCTGCGGGGGGTCATGGAAAGCCCCGCCTTCCAGCGTCTCAAGGGCAGGGCCCAGCTGCCCCTGGCCCTGGGGATGGGGGCGGGGGGGGAGCCCGTGGTAGGTGACCTGGCCAAGATGCCCCATCTCCTCATCGCCGGAGCCACCGGCGCCGGCAAGACCGTGTGTCTCAATGCCATCATCGCCTGTCTCCTCATGGATAAAACCCCGGACGAAGTCAGGATGATCATGGTTGACCCCAAGCGGGTGGAGCTGGTGACCTACAACAGCATTCCCCACCTGGTCAATCCCGTGATCGTCGATAGCGACAAGGCAGTGGAGGCCCTGAGGTGGCTAAACCGGGAGATGGACAGAAGGTTCCAGAAGCTGGCTGGGGTGGGAGCCCGCAACGTCCAGGACTACAACAAGGTCCGCAGGGACGGGGGGGCCCTGCCCTACCTGGTGCTGATCGTGGATGAGCTGGCCGACCTGATGATGAGCGCCGCCGATGAGGTGGAGCGCACCCTGGCCCGATTGGCCCAGTTGGCCCGGGCCACCGGCATCCACCTGGTGGTGGCCACTCAACGCCCCTCGGTGGACGTGGTCACCGGGCTCATCAAAGCCAATTTCCCCTGCCGCATCAGCTTTGCCGTCACCTCCCTGGTGGATTCCCGGACCATCCTGGACATGGCTGGGGCCGAGAAACTCCTGGGGCGGGGAGACATGCTCTATCTGCCCTCCGATGCCGCCAAACCCACGCGACTCCAGGGCTGCTTTGTCTCCGACGCCGAGATGGACAAGATGGTCGCCTTCTGGGCGCTGCAGCCCAGGCCCAAGGCGGACTCTGCCCTGGACGGGACCCTGCCCCCCGAGCAGAAAGCGCCCGCCGATCCCCTCCTGGAGGCGACCCGGAAACTGCTCCAGGAACACAAGCAGGTCTCGGCCTCCTTCCTGGCCCGCCGGCTCCAGATAGGCCACCACCGGGCGGAACAGCTTATGGAGCAATTGGAAGCCGAAGAGGACGAAGAGGGCGAAAAACCCGAGGACGACCTGTCACGGTCCGAAGTGGCCATGGCCGATGGCTCGGAGGGCAAAGACGCCGACGCCACTGAGGACGAAGAGCCCGAAGACTCGGAGGGCAAAGACGCCGAGGACGAAGAAACCGAGGACTCGGGGGACGAAGACGCCGAGGACTCGGGGGACGAAGACGACGAGGACGCCGAGGATGAAGACGCCGAGGACGCCGAGGACGAAGAGCCCGAAGACTCCGAGGATGAAGACGACGAGGACGCCAGGAAATCCGGGTAGAGGGGTAGGCTTAGATGGCGAAAGTCCTGGAGGGAATACGGGTCCTGGACCTCTCCCGCTACGCCGCCGGCCCCTCGGCAACTATGATCCTGGCCGATATGGGGGCCGAGGTTATCCGGGTGGAGAGCCCGGGGGGAGGGGAGGACCGGACCCTGGGCCCCTTCGCCCCCAACGGGGAGAGCCTCCCCTTTGGCATAATCCTGCATCGCAACAAGAAGGGCATCACCCTCAACCTGCGCCACCCCAAAGGGCTTCAGCTTCTACAGGGGCTGGTGGCCCGGGCCGATGTGGTGGTGGAGAACTTTAGCCCCGAGGTCAAGTCCAGGCTGGGCGTGAGCTACGAGTCCCTGAAGCAATGGAACCCGGCCATCATCCATGTATCCATCACCGCCTTCGGCCAGAACGGGCCCTATGCCAACCGCCTGGCCTTCGACCCCATAGCCCAGTCCATGTCCGGGGCCATGAGCTACGCGGGGTTCCCCGGCAATCCCCCCATCCGCTCCGCCGTCTCCTATGTGGACAACAGCACGGGCATCGCCTCGGCCCTGGGCGCGGTGCTCGCCCTCTACCACCGCCAGCGGACGGGGGAGGGGCAATCGGTGGATATGGCCCTCCTGGATACCGCCGTCGGCTTTCTGGCCAACATGGGGGTGGCCGCCGAGTACCAGCTCACCGGCCAGGTCCGCCCCCAGATAGGCAACGGCAGCTACTATGCCTACGGGGAGTGTTTTGAGGCCGGAGACGGCTGGGTCTATACCAGCGTTATCGGCAACCCGCTGTGGCGGCGTTTCGCCCGTGCCATCGGACGGGATGACCTGGCCCTGGACCCCAGGTTCGATAGCGACCTGGCCCGCTATGAGAACCGCCAGGCCATTACCGATGCCGTGTCCCCCTGGGTGGCGGAGCGGAAGGTGGACGAGGTGATCGAGATTCTGGAGGGGGCTCGGATACCGGTGAGCCGGGTGAACAGTGTCGCCCAGATGGTGTCCGACCCCCAGGTACGGGCCCGGGAGGCGCTGGTGGAGATGGACATCCCCGGGGTGGGGCCGGTGCTCATGACGGGGGTGAACATCAAGCTCTCGGCAACCCCGGGGTCGGTGGAGACCAGGGCTCCCCAGGTGGGCGAGCACAACCGGGAGATATACTGCGGGCTCCTGGGGCTCACCGAGGAGGAACTGGGAAGGCTCGCGGAGGAGAAAGTTATCTGAGGCCGAGGCGTGGGCCTATCTGATCTGCCCCGCCACCGGGGCCAGCTCCATATCCCTCCTCAGCTCGGTGATTCGGTCCCGAAGCAGGGCCGCCCGCTCGAACTCCAGTTGCTTGGCCGCCGCCTTCATCTCTTTCTCCAGTTCCTTGATGAGATGAGCGATATCCCCCCGGGCCACCGGTGTCCTTACTTCATAGGGGGCCTTGGTCTCGGCCAGCACCTTGACCCGCTCGGTGATGTCCTTGATGGCCTTGCGTATCCCCTGCGGGGTTATTCCGTGCTCTTCGTTGTGGGCCGCCTGCGCCCCGCGGCGCCGGTAGGTCTCATCGATGGCGGTCCGCATGGAGCCGGTAATGTTGTCGGCGTACATGATGACATGCCCATCCACATGGCGGGCCGCCCGCCCCATGGTCTGGATCAGGGAGTCCCGGGAGCGCAGAAAGCCCTCCTTATCGGCGTCCAGGATGGCGACCAGGCTCACCTCGGGCAGGTCCAGGCCCTCCCGCAGCAGGTTGATGCCCACCACCACATCATAGACCCCCAGCCGGAGGTCGCGCAGGATCTCCACCCTCTCCAGGGTGTCGACCTCCGAGTGCAGATAGTGGGTCCTGATGCCCATCTCCTGAAGATAGTCGGCCAGCTCCTCGGCCATGCGCTTGGTCAGTGTGGTCACCAGGACCCTCTCCTCCAGCTCCACCCGCGCCTTGATCTGCTCCATGAGGTCGTCTATCTGCCCCTTGGTGGGCCTGATCTCCACCGAGGGCTCCAGGAGGCCCGTGGGCCGTATAAGCTGCTCCGCTACCTGCTGGGAATGCTCGTATTCGTAGGGGCCCGGGGTGGCCGAGACAAAAATGACCTGGTTTATGTGCCGGTCGAACTCGGCGAAGTTCAGGGGGCGGTTGTCCAGGGCCGAGGGGAGGCGAAAGCCGTATTCCACCAGGCTTTCCTTGCGGGACATGTCGCCTTTGTACATGCCCCGGATCTGGGGCAGGGTCATGTGGGACTCGTCGATAAACATGAGGAAATCCTCGGGGAAGTAGTCCAGAAGGGTCCAGGGTGAGCTCCCCGCCGAGCGGCGGGAGAGATGGCGGGAATAGTTCTCCACCCCGGAGCAGTATCCCGTCTCCCGGAGCATCTCCAGATCGTAGTTGGTCCGCGACTCCAGACGCTCGGCCTCCACCAGCTTCCCCCGCCCCTTGAGCTCCGCAATCCTCTCCTTGAGCTCGACCTCGATATCGCCGAGGGCCTCCTTCAGCTTGTCGTGGGAGGTGACGAAGTGCCGCGCGGGGTAGATATCCACCTCGGAGGGCTCGGACAGGAGCTCGCCGGTGAGGGTGTCCACCTCCACGATGCGCTCGATCTCATCCCCCCAGAACTCCACCCGCAGGGCGGTCTGCTCGTAGGAGGGCTGGATCTCCAGGGTATCGCCCCGCACCCGGAAACGGCCCCGGGTGAAGTCCATGTCGTTTCGCTCATACTGCATGTCCACCAGCCGCCGCACCACCCTGTCCCGGCTCCAGCGCTCCCCCCTCTTCAGGGTGAGCACGAAGCTCAGGTACTCCGCCGGGGAGCCCAGGCCGTAGATGCAGGACACCGAGGCCACGATGAGCACGTCGCGCCGGCTGAACAGGGCCCGGGTGGCGGCGTGGCGGAGCTTGTCGATCTCGTCGTTGATATCGGAATCCTTCTCGATATAGAGGTCGGTGCGGGGGATGTAGGCATCGGGCTGGTAGTAGTCATAGTACGAGACAAAAAATTCCACGGCGTTGTCGGGCAGGTATTCCTTGAACTCGGTGGCCAGCTGCGCCGCCAGGGTCTTGTTGTGGCAGATGACCAGGGCAGGCTTCTGCATCCGCTCAATAACATTAGCCATAGTAAAGGTCTTACCACTGCCGGTAACCCCCAGCAGTGTCTGCTGCTTGAAGCCATTATTTAACCCCGCCACCAGCTTATCTACCGCCTGGGGCTGGTCCCCGGTGACCCGAAAATCGGAGACTATCTTGAAATCAGGCATCTTTGCTCACCCTTAAACCCCCGCCAAAGCGACTCCGCCCCTCGGCACTTCCCAGCTGCACAGTCGATGTGTCCAGCCC
>JAZFUS010000104.1:0-8574 GCA_036447315.1 Dehalococcoidia bacterium | reverse complement strand
TGGTAAACATAGCGATGGGCAAGCCCGGCACCGGCCGCTTTGAGATGCACTGAGGCGGCCGAAGGTTATGCGGAACACAGAGGTAGCCAAGGTCTTCAGCGATATCGCGGACCTGCTGGATTTGAAGGGGGAGATTCCTTTCAAGATCCGGGCCTACCAGCGGGCGGCCAAGGCCGTGGAACACCTGCCCAAGGAGCTGGGGGTTATTCTCCAGGAGGGAGGTAACCTGCGCGATATCTCCGGGGTGGGGGAGGCCATTGGCAAGAAGATCACGGAGCTGGTGGCCACCGGCAGGCTGGAGTACTACGATAGGCTTCAGGCCGAATTTCCCGAGGGTATGAGCGAGCTCCTGGAGATACCGGGGGTGGGGCCCAGGACCGCCATGCGCCTGGCCTCGGAGCTGGGGATAAAGAGCGTCGAGGGGCTGGAGCGGTCCGTCCGGGCCGGGGAGGTGGCGACGCTGCCTGGCCTGGGGGAGCGGGCCGCCGGCAACATCCTTCACCAGATCCAGGCCCTGAGGCGACGGGACCAGCGGATTCCCCTGGGAGAGGCCCTGCCCGTCGTGGAGGACATCCTGTCCTCCCTGGCGCCGCTGCCCGGGGTGAGGGACCTGACCGCCACCGGCAGTGTGAGGCGACGGCTTGAGACCGTGGGCGATATCGACCTCATGGGCACAGCCGATAGGCCCGAAGAGGCGATTGGCGCCTTCACCGGGCTGCCCGTGGCCAGGGAGGTGCTGGCTCACGGTCCCACCAGGGCCAGCATTATCGTGGACGGAGGCCTCCAGGTGGACCTGCGCCTGGTGGAGCATGAGCGCTTCGGGTCCCTGCTCCAGTATTTCACCGGAAGCAAAGGGCACAACCTCATCCTCCGGGAGCGGGGAAACAGCCTGGGGTTGACGCTTACCGAGTACGGGATAACCCCCATCGGGAACGGTGTCGCCGAGCTCTTCACCTCCGAGGAGGCGTTATATCGCCGGTTGGGGCTTTCCTTTATCCCTCCCGAGCTTCGGGAGGGGGGCTGTGAGGTGGAGATGGCCGGGAGGGGCGCTATCCCCGCCCTGGTGGAGGTGTCCGATGTTTTGGGGGATTTACACGTCCATTCCGATTGGAGCGACGGCCATGACAGCATCGAGACCATGGCCCGGGCCGCCCGGGAGCGGGGATATACGTACCTGGCCATCACCGACCATTCGGGGGGACTGGGTATCGCCCGGGGCCTGAGCCGGGAACGGCTGGAGAGGCAGATGGAGGAGGTCCGGGAGCTGGACCGGAGGCTGGATGGTATCCGTATCTTGAGCGGCACGGAGGTGAACATCCGGGCCGATGGCAGCCTGGATTTCCCCGATGAGCTTCTGGCCCAACTGGACATCGTGGTGGCCGGGGTGCATTCGGGCACAAACCAGCCCCGGGACAAAATGACCCGGAGGATCATCGGGGCCATTGAGAATCCCCACGTCGATGTCCTGGCGCATCCCACCTGCCGTCTTCTGGGGGGGAGAGAGCCCATTGATGTCGACCTGGAGGCCGTCTTCGGGGCCGCGGTGAGGACGGGCACCGCCCTGGAGATAAACGCTATGCCTATGCGCCTGGACCTGCGGGATACCCATATCTCGCGCGCCCGTGAGATGGGGGTGAAACTGGCCATGGGCACCGATGCCCACCGGGCCTCACATCTGGACATGATGCGCTTTGGGGTGGGCAATGCCCGGCGGGGGTGGTGCGAGCCTCGCCATATTCTAAACACCGGGCCCCTGGGGGAAATTCAGAGGTTCCTCGGGCGGGATTATCTATGAGAAGCAGGGTATTTGGGGAGGAAAAGGCTGCTGACGTATCCTCGGGAGAGGAAGCGGTCCGGCACCTGAGGCAGGCCATAGACGGGGGCACATTCTGGTTTCTGGCCCTGCTGGAAGCCATAGGGCTGTGGACGCAGGTCGAGGAGACCATAGACGGGTGCCGGAGGCGCTACCTTATCGAGGGTGAGGCTTTCGATTGGCTGGTACTGGCGGAGCGTCTCTGCGGGGAGCTGGACGGAGTGGTCTCCCCGGAGGAGACCGAGGGCCTGCTCTTGCGGGGCATCCCTCCCCTGGAGATGACCCGGGGGAGTCTCCAGGAGCTCATGGGTAGGGCGAAGTATCAGTCATATTTAAACTTTTTCTATGGGGTCGTTGTGGAGGAGGCCGTGGTCCTGGCCGTGCAGGAGGAGATGCGGAAACGGCGCCTGGCTCAGGGCTTGAGTGAGGAGGTCGACCTGCTCGATGAGGCCTATGGCGTCGTTTACGGGGAGGGCAGGGACCAGCTTCTGGCCGGCTTTCGCACGGAAAAGAGGTATCCTCAACGGCGGTCCACGGACCTGGGCGAGCTCAAGGAATTCACCTACTGGCTGTTCAAGTACCGGATGAAGCGTGCGGACAGCGCCCGGGTGGCCAGCGATACCAAGAAGGGCCTGGACTACCTGCGGCGGCAGTGGGCCGGCAAGGGTTCCCTGCTCTGGATCGCGGGCTTCAGGGCATAAAACAGGTGAACAGGGGTGTCATGGAGACAGCCATGGGTAACGAGTTTTGAATAAGAGTGTCCTGGAGATAGCCCGGGGTATCGGTTTTCATCCCCTTACGCTGTTACATGCCTTCCTCTACGGCAGATTTACCGCCCGGTATCTCTGGGCCAGGAACAAACTGACGCCCCATCTCTCCCAGGTGCTGAAGGACCACCTGGTGGAGGCGTATCACGGCAAGGTGCTGCGGTTGGATGATGCCGCCCAGATCCTCAGCCACGGGGAGGACATCGAGTCCCTCAATCTGGAGAAGGTGCTGCCCTTCAAGCACGCCCGGGACCTGGTCCTGAAGAACCCGCATCATATTGTGGCCTACCAGTGCGCCTGTCGCTCGGTCCAGAAGAACCCTTGTCAACCCCTGGACGTATGTTTGATCGTAGGTGACCCCTTTGCCGGGGCCGCCCTCCGGATGCAGCCCGGAAAGTCCCGCGCCATAGGGGTGGAGGAGGCCGTCACCATCCTCCGGGAGGAGCAGGAGCGGGGGCACATCCACACCGCTTACTTCAAGGACATCATGCTGGACCGCTTCTATGCCATCTGCAACTGTTGCCGGTGCTGCTGCCTCCAGATGAAGGACTTCAAAGAGAACAACATGAGGACCATAGTCCCCTCGGGATATGTGGCCGTCGTGTCCGACGCCTGCGACGGCTGCGGGGAGTGCCACGGAATGTGCCAGTTTGGCGCCATCGAGATACGGGAAAAGGCCCTGATCGCCCGCGCCGTCTGCTTCGGCTGCGGGCTCTGTGAGTCCCGTTGCCCCATGGGGGCCATCACCCTGGAGAGAGACCCGGACAAGGGGGAGCCCCTGGATATCCGGGCCCTTCAGTCCGGGTCTTCCTCATAAACCCCGCCCTGCGGATGTCGCCGGCTAGAGGGGGTTGCCCTCCCAGGCCTTCAGAAATATCCCCTTGATCTCCTCTGGGCTGGCCCTTCCCGGCCTGAATGCCGTGGAGATGGCATTGGCCGCGAACTGGTCCAACAGCGCCATGAACCGGTCCTTATCTATGCCCGCCTCCTGGAGGGTCAGGGGCATACCTATCTCTCGCCTCAGGCCGTCCAGTGTCGCGATGAGGCCCGCCAGCGCTTTCCTGCCGTCATCCGCCGGTACGCCCAGGTTCTGGGCCGCCTCCACAATCCGCTCATGGGAGTCGGGGAGCATGAAGCCCAGGACGGAGTTCAGCATCAGGGCATTTGACCTTCCGTGGGTGATGGCGAAGGCGCCCCCCAGCTGATGGCTGGTATCGTGGACCAGGCCGGTGCCCGAGTTGGCCATGGCTACACCGGCCATGGTGGCGGCTATGTGCATCCTTTCCCGGGCCTCCCGGTTGTCCCCGTCGTGCACCGCCCGGGGCAGCCAGCGGTGGATGGTTTTCATGGCCCGGAGCGCCATGGCGTCGGGGATCTCTGAAGAGGGATTGGAGACAAAACTCTCCAGGGCATGGACCAGGGCATCGAAGCCGGTGTCGGCGGTGATATGGGGGGGCATGGTGGCGGCGAGCTGGGCATCCACGATAGCCATATCGGGGAGGAGGCGCATGGAGAAGAAGCGGAGCTTCAGAGGGAGCTCACCGCTATGGTCGCTGAGGGCGGCTATCGGGGTGGTCTCGGAGCCCGTGCCGCTGGTGGAGGGGATGGCCACAAACCGTGCCTTATCCCTGAGCTTGAGGCGAGGCACCTGCTGGGAGATCTCCGGCCAGGGGAGCCCCCTCAGGTGGGGATGCTCGTGGAAGACCCAGATGGCCTTGGCCGCATCCAGGCAGGAGCCGCCCCCCAACCCCACGAAAAGGTCGGGCGCCCATTCCTGGGCCTGGGCCGCCCCCGGCTCTATGGAGTCCCGTCCGGGCTCGGGCAGCACCTTATCGTAGACCTGGGACTCTATACCCCCCTGCTTCAGGATATCCTTTACCCGCTCCACGGTTCCCAGTTGGGTCATGGTCCGGTCGGTGACGATGAGGGCCCGCTGGGCCTTCATCGTCTTCAGGGCGTCCAGGGACCCCCATCCATAGACGAGTTGGCCCGGCAGGATGAGTCTTTGCGATGCCATGATGACTATTTCCCCCTTTCTATCCCTTCTAACTGTTCAAAGAGCCGCCGCTGCCTCAGGGCGGCCAGGGCTCGCAGTGCGCGTTCCGGAGTGGGAAAGATGGCCCGGCAGCCCACCTCACCGGCCCGGGAGGCCGCCCCATCGCCCCATCTGCCCATCAGCCAGGTGAGCACGGGTTTCGGCGCTCCCTCGGCTATCGCACCGATGGTCTTGAGGGTAGGGGCTCCGGCGATGCAGAGGACGGCGTCGACGTTATCGTCCTCCAGGAGGGAGCCCAGGGCGGCCTGATATACCTTTTTATAGCCGTGGAGAATGCCCGGCGTCATGATGTCCACCGGGTTGCGGGGTGGGGACCAGGGGGTGAAGAAATCTCTCAACCTCTCCACGGTCCGGGGGGAGAGCCGGGCCGCCTCCAGGCCGTTGGGCTCCAGGGCATCGAGGGCCATAATGGCCACCCCGCCCGAGGCTGTGATCATGCCTACCCTGTTTCCCAGCGGGGGAGGGAGGTGCAGCAGGCAAGTTACCACGTCCCCCAGCTCGTCGACATCGTCGACCCGTATCATCCCCGACTGCCTGAAGGCGGCCTCGTACACCTCGTCCCTCCCGGTGAGGGAACCGGTGTGCGAGGATATGGCCCGGGTGCCCGGCCGGCTCCGGCCCGTCTTGAGCACCACCACCGGTTTCTTCAGGCTCGCCCGCCTCGCTGCCTCCAGGAACCTGGCCCCGCCCGTTATACCCTCGATGTGCAGGGCTATGACCTCGGTCCCCGGGTCATCCCCCAGGTAGTCCAGGGCATCGGCGTGGTCCACATCGCAGGTGTTCCCCAGGTCGATACCCTTCCCCGCCGCGAATCCGGCGAAGCCCTCGAAGAAGCCCCCCGACTGAGAGACCAGGGCCACCGGGTTTTCGTTCGCCGGCACCGGAATGAAGGTGGAGCTGAAACCGTAGGAGTTGTTGACCACCCCGATGGAATTGGGGCCCAGTATCCTGACCCCCCGGGTTTTGGCTATCCTGACAATTCGGTCCTGGAGGGCCCGTCCCTCCCCATCGGACTCGGCGAAGCCGTCGCTGACCACTATGATGGCTCCGATGCCCCTCCGGGCGCAGCCCTCCACCGCTTCGGGCACGGAGCCCCGGGCGATCATGATTACCGCCAGGTCTATACCCGTCGGCAGCTCATCGACGGAGGTATAGGTCTTTACGCCCAGGATTTCGCCGCCGTGGGGGTTCACCGGATAGAGCCGGCCGGGGAAACCCATTTCCAGGAGGTTCTGCAGGATGTTGAAAGAGGCCCGGCCCGTGCGTCTGGGCACGCCGACCAGGGCCACGGATGTGGGCTCCAGGAAGGGCCTCAACTGATTGGTGGCTTTCACAGCATTTGTAGGTGCGATGCGAAACCTCAAGGGAGCGGGGACAGCCGTCCCTCCAGCCGCTCCAGTCTTTGCCGGTGGTCGGCCAGCGCCTCCCGCTCCCGGGCCACCAGCTCGGGGGGCGCCCGGGAGACGAAAGCCTGGTTGTCCAGCTTGGCCTCCAGGCGGGAGATATCGCCGCGGGCGGCCTCGATCTCCTTCTCCAGGCGGCGCCTCTCCCGGGAGAGGTCGAGCTTCTCCAGCGATATGACCACATCGGATTCCTTGAGCACTATGACCAGGGACCTGTTGTCGGAGGACGTGGCGGCCTGGCCCCCCATGATGGAGAGGGGGCGCGCCCGGGCCATGGCCTCGATATTCCCGGCATGCGTGGCGATGGCGGGCTCCAGCCGGTGGGCGAAGACCCGGGCCTCGAGCCAGCTGCCGGATTCCAGCCGCAGCTCGGCCCGGGCGTTGCGGATGGAGCGGATGATGTCCATGACGGCCTCCATCTCCTCCTCGGCCCGGGGGTCCAGGGCGCTTTCATCCGCCTGGGGATAGGGGGCTATCATGATGGAGTCGGGCATCTCCTCCCCGGCGGGCAGATGCCCCCGGAGATTCTGCCAGATCTCCTCGGTGATAAAGGGCATAAAGGGGTGGAGCAGGCGCAGTGACTTCTCCAACACGCCGACCAGCACCGGAAGGGGGGAGGGCCCCACGCTTCCGGGGCGGAGCCGGACCTTGGCCAGCTCAATGTACCAGTCGCAGAATTCCCCCCAGAGGAAGTCGTGGATGACCCGCTGGGCCTCACCGAACTGGTATTCCTCCATGAGCTGGTTGACCTGGCCTATCTGCCGGTGGAGCCGGCTCAGGATCCAGCGGTCCTCGGGGGCCGGGGGTCCGGTATCCAGAGGGGTGGGGTTGCTTTCAAAACTTAGCACCACAAACCGGCTGGCATTCCATATTTTGTTGGCGAAGTTCCGGCTGGCCTCTATCTTCTGGTGGCTGAGGCGGCTGTCGTTGCCGGGAGAGGTGCCCGTGGACAGGGAATGCCTCAGGGCATCGGTGCCGTAGCGCTCTATCAGCTCCAGGGGGTTGAGCACATTGCCCCGGAGCTTGCTCATCTTGTCGCCCTGCTCATCCCGGACCATGCCATGAAGATAGACCACCTTGAAGGGTATCCGGCCGGTGTTCTCCAGCCCCATCATGATCATGCGGGCCACCCAGAAGAAGAGGATGTCATAGCCCGTCTCCATAACGGTGGTGGGGTAGAAATAGGGCAGGTCCCCGTCGGGATCGGGCCAGCCCAGCGTGGAGTGGGGCCACAGGCCGGAGCTGAACCAGGTGTCCAAGACATCCGGGTCCCGGACCAGGTCACCCGCCCCGCAGTGGGCGCAGTTGGTGGGATCATCCATGGCCACGGTGACCTCGGGACATCGGGGACAGTACCATACCGGTATGCGGTGTCCCCACCAGATCTGGCGGCTGATACACCAATCGCGGATGTTTTCCATCCAGTTCAGGTATACCTTGGTGAAGCGTTCGGGGATAATCCTGATGCTCCCGTCGAGGACGGCCTTCATGGCGGGGGCGGCCAGGGGGGCTATCTTCACGAACCACTGCTGGCTTGCCCAGGGCTCGATGACCGTCTGGCAGCGCTGGCAGTGGCCCACCGCATGGGAGTGGGCCTCCACCCGCTCCAGGAGCCCCTTTTCCCGGAGCCAGGCTACCAGGTTCTCCCGGCAAACGAAGCGGTCCTGCCCCTCGAAGGACCCGGCGTTCCGGTTCATGGTGGCATCGGGGTTGAGGATGCTCACCGATTCCAACCCGTGCCTCTGGCCCACCTCGAAGTCGACGGGGTCGTGGGCGGGGGTGATCTTGACGGCCCCGGTGCCGAAGGCGAAGTCCACGGCCTCATCGGCGATGATGGGTATGATCCTGTCCACCACGGGGAGCCGGACCTTCTGGCCCACCCAGCCCCGGTAGCGCTTGTCCTTGGGGTTCACCGCCACCGCCGTATCCCCCATGATGGTCTCGGGGCGGGTGGTGGCCACGGTGATGTACCTCTCCCCATCCTCCAGGGGGTATCGGACGTGGTACAGATGCCCCGAGACATCCTGGTGGTCCACCTCCAGGTCGGAGAGGGCCGTCTGACAGCGGGGGCACCAGTTGATGATACGCTCGCCCCGATAGATGAGTCCTTTTTCATAGAGGTGGACAAAGGTGGTGCGCACCGCCCGGCTGGGGCCCTCGTCCAGGGTGAAGCGCTCCCGGCTCCAGTCGCAGGAGGCTCCCAGCCTTTTGTGCTGCTCGGCGATGGTCCGCCCGTACCGGTGCATCCACTCCCATACTCGCTTCTCGAACCCCTCCCGGCCCAGGTCGTGCCGGCTCTGGCCCTCCCGGGCCATCTCCTTCTCCACCACCACCTGGGCGGCGATGCCCGCGTGGTCGATGCCGGGCAGCCACAGGGTGGGCTCGCCCCGCATACGGTGCCAGCGGACCATGAGGTCCTCCATGGTGGCGGTGAGGGCATGGCCCAGGTGGAGCTCCCCGGTGACGTTGGGTGGGGGCATGATGATAACGAAGGGCTCTCGGGCAGGGTCTATCTTAGGTTTGAAATACCCCTTC
>JAZFUS010000103.1:0-2314 GCA_036447315.1 Dehalococcoidia bacterium | reverse complement strand
CTCGGCGGCTATGTCGGCGTACACCCACGCGGGGCAGGGGTCGCCCATAATGGCCAGGGTGTCCCCCGCCTTGAAGCCCATCTCTACCAGGCCGAGGCAGAAGTTCTCAACGTTCTCCCGGTATTCCCTCCAGGTGACCTCCTGGTATATGCCGAACTCCTTCGCCCTGAAGGCTACCTTGTCCGGCGTGGCCCGGCACCTCTCTACAAAGAGGGCGGGAATGGTCGTGGCGGAAAAACCAGCCAGCTTGGTATATGGCTCTTTCGGATCCAGGTACTCGCCCCCGGTCCGTTTACCTTGCTTCCGTGCCAAATCAGCTCCTGCCCGGAACGCTAGGCCCCGGGAATGTTGTTCGCCTTAATTCATAACATTCTAGCCATGAAAAAATATTTGTCAAGCCTTCCCGCCAAAATGCCTGTGGGTTGACCCGGCAGGGACGAAAAATGTCTCCCGGGGATGACGACTGTTGGGACCTATGGCGGGACCTATGGAAGGGAGAGAGGTGCAGCGGTTTTTCTCAGGCGTCGATCCCGGCCAGGCGCAGGGCCAGCTTTTTCTTCGATTCCAGGTCCGCCTGCCGTAAGATCATGACGCGCTGGGCCTGGGGGGAGCCGGCCCCGTGCATGGATTCCACCAGGGCGATCCCGGTGGTGAGGCTTTCGATGAGCCTCCCCATCCGCATGCGATGTTCGGCGGGGGCGCCGGCGGCAGCCTGCAGGTATTTCTGGACATATCCGCCCACCTCGGGGTGCCTTAGCTCCCGCTCCGAGGGCATGGTGGCCATGAAACCCCCGGCCAGGTCATGGGCCAGGCGGGCTATTTCATAGATGAACCGGGTCACGTTGTGCTTGGAGATGTTGGCCAGCGTGGTATCCACGCCCCAGGACCCGGAGGGCGTGGGACTCCCCTCCGAGGAGCAGGCTATGGAGCAGCAGTAGAGGGTTTCCGCCAGGTGGACCATCTCGGTCAGCTTGTCGCGCACGTGGGCGGCCCGGGAAACCCCCTGGTACTCGGTCAGCGTCGCCGCGGCCCCGATGATGACGTCGGCGACCCCGCCCTTGCAGCCCCCATAGTTCTGGCGGTGAAGGGCAGCGAATTTTTCCACCAGGGGATAGGCGAACTCATGCTCGCCGCACATGAACACCCTCTCCTGGGGCACAAAGACATCATCGAAGACAACCAGGGCCTCGCCGCCTACGGCTCCGTAGCGGGGGTTCCCGACGTCCATATCGCTCTCCATCTTCCTGGAGTCGTTGGTCTGGCGTCCGAACACGTACACCAGGCCCGGTGTGTCGGCGGGGACCGCAAAGGAAACGGCGTAGTCCTCCTCGCCGGGGCCGAGGGCGGTGGTGGGCATGGCGATGATCTCGTGGGAATTCACCGCCCCCGTCTGGTGGGTCTTGGCTCCCCGGACGACGATGCCGTTCTTCCGCCTTTCCACTATGTGCAGGTACTGGTCCGGGTCGGGCTGTTGGCCGGGGGACAGGCTCCGGTCCCCCTTGGTATCGGTCATGGCGCCGCAGGACATGAGGTCGTTGGACTGGACATACTTGAGGAAGTCCACAAACCTCCCGTGATAGCCGGTGCCATGCTTCTGGTCGATCTCGTAGCTGGTGGCATAGATGGCATTCAGGGCGTCAAAGCCCACGCACCGCTGGTAGCAGGAGCCCGTCCTCTGGGACAGGGCCCGGAGCATTTTAACCTTGGTCACCAGGTCTTCGGCGCTCTGGTGGATATGGGTGAAGCGGTTTATCCTCTCGCCGGTAAGGTGAGACCGGGCGCTCACCAGTTCGGCAAACTGGGGGTCGTGGGCCAGGTCGTAGGTCTCGGCAGCGGCGTTGATGTGGGGCCGGATGGCGGGATGGTCCACCCGGTTCTCTATCTTCTCGCCCATGAAATACACCGGGGGCTTGAGCTCCCTCAGGCTCTGGATGTACTGCTCGCCGGTTTTCATGGCCATGGGTATCTCCTTTTCCTCTTCGGTTCCGTACTCCCCTTGGGGGGGGGCACGAAAACGGCTTATCGTTGACCTATCGGGCCGTTGGGGTCAGGACCCGCCGGGGGTCTTTTCGGATTTGGGGGCATGGTAAACAGCCAGCCCCTGGTTCACCAGCCAGTTCCGGAAGTCCCCGCTTTCCATCTGTTTCAGGGTGGCCTCCATGGTCTCGTCGGTGTCGGCCAGGATGATCAGGGTGTGGGAATCCTTCCCCCGGGAAAGGTAGAGGATGGCGGTGCCCTGCTCCTGGAACACCCTGCCCACCCCGATGATAACAATGCTCACCGGCGGCTCTTTTTCCTCCTCATCTTCCTCCTC
>JAZFUS010000102.1:0-2163 GCA_036447315.1 Dehalococcoidia bacterium | reverse complement strand
GCCGGGCCCCGGTCACATATTCCTGAACGGCGCCGCAGGCCTGGGGGTGGATAGGGACGATCCTTTCCCGGGAGCCCTTGCCCAGGCAGCGCACCGTGCCGTCGGCCGTGTCCACGTCGTCCAGGTCCAGGGAAACCAGCTCGCTGACCCTCATGCCGCTGGCATAGAGCAGTTCCAGCATCGCCCTATCCCTCTTGGACTCGGGGCCGGAGCGGGCGTTGGGCTGCTCCAGGAGCAGCTCCATGTCCTCGGGGGAGATGGGTTTGGGCAGGGCCTTCCCGATCCTGGGGGGGGCCAGGTTGTCCGTGGGGTCGGTCACCAGGTCGCCCTCCCCTCTCAGGAAGCCGAAAAAGGACTTGGTGGCGGCGATCTTACGGGCCACTGTGGTGGGGGCGTAGCCCCTGTCCCGCAGGTCCAGGATGTAGCTCAACAGGACCTGGCGGTCCACATCCGTCCACTGGGCCGGTTTCCCCTGCTCCTCCAGCCGGGCCTCCATGAAAGTGGCCAGCTGCGAAAGGTCGTTCTGGTAGGCAAATATGGTGTTCGGCGACAGCCCCTTCTCCAGCTGGAGATAGCTAAGAAAGCCTGTAATCTTATCTCTCATCGGTGATCCCTCCCCTCGGAATGGTCATGTCCAGACCTCTATTTTAACATAATCCACGATAAAAACCATCTTTTCGAAGTTTCGTTTGCAATGTCCCCTATCTACTGCTACAATAGTCTGAGTCCAAGAGGACGCGGTTGAAGTGAGGGATCGAATTTGGCGGGGACCTCGGGGAAAGCCACCCAAAAAAGGAAGCATAACAAGGGTAAAGGGCGTCGGCATAGCCGGTGGAGCCGCCTGATGCGGAAGAGGATGAGGCTCAGGGGCAAGCTCTAGTTGCTTCTCGGGGAACAGATCAAGGCGCTGCCAGCCAGGCCTGGCGTCTATCTCCTGAAGGACGAGCGGGGGACTGTTCTCTACGTGGGCAAGGCATCCAGCCTGCGGCAGCGGGTGAGGTCCTACTTCGGTCCCCCGTCCGGTCTCAGCACCAAGACCCAGAAACTGGTGGCCCGGGTGGCGGACCTGGACTTCCTGGTCACGGATTCCGAGCAGGAAGCCCTGCTCCTGGAAAACAACCTGATCAAGAGCCACCGCCCCCGCTACAATGTCCACCTCAAGGATGACAAGAGCTATCCCTATCTCAAGATAGACTTACAGGACCGGTGGCCCCGGGTCTTCATGACCCGCCGCTGGGAGCAGGATGGGGCCCGCTACTTCGGCCCCTTCGCCAGCGCCAAGTCGGTGAAGCACACCCTGGAGGTGCTGCGGAAGCTCTTTCCCTTCCGCCACTGCACCCGTAACATCGACGGCGCCTCGCGCCGGGCCTGCATCGAGTACGATATTCACCGCTGCCTGGGCCCGTGCGTCGGGCGGGTCACGGAGAAGGAATACGCCGGGGTAATACGGCAGATCGAGCTTTTTCTGGAGGGCCGGGACAAGACAGTGGTGCGGGAGCTGAAGCGGCGCATGGAGACGGCGGCCGAAAGGCTGGAGTACGAGGGGGCCGCCCTTCTGCGGGACCAGATTCAGGCGGTCAAACGGATAACGGAGCGCCAGAAGATAGCCTCGCTCCGGCTGGGCGATTTCGATGCCATCGCCTTCGCGCAGGACAGGGACCTGGCCTATGTGGAGGTCTTCTTCATCCGCCGGGGCAAGCTCCTGGGCCGGGAGCCGTTCACCCTGGTGGGCGCTCAGGACGAACCACCCGACCGGATCATGGGCAGCTTTGTATCCCTCTACTACGGCTCCGCACCCCATATTCCCCCTTTGATATTGCTCCAACACCCGGTCGAGGATGCGGCGCTGGTGACCGGATTTCTTCGTTCCCAGGGGCGTTCAAAAGGGGGAGGACGGGTCCGCCTCGAGGTGCCCCGGCGGGGGGAGAAGCGGGCCCTGATGGACCTGGTGGCGGAGAACGCCTCCCAGGGGCTGGAGCAGCTCCGCATGAGGCATCTTTCCGCCCCCGATACCCTGGCCACGGCCCTGGAGGAGGTCCGGACGGGGCTCAAGCTGCCCCGTCTCCCTCAGCGCATCGAGTGCTATGATATCTCCAACATTTCGGGGGCCTGGGCGGTGGGCAGCATGGTGGTCTTCGAGGGCGGCCGGCCCCTGACCTCGCA
>JAZFUS010000101.1:0-6911 GCA_036447315.1 Dehalococcoidia bacterium | reverse complement strand
CTTTTTCGCCTGCTTCTCGGCCTCACTGGCTTTTTCGGCCTCCACAGCCGCCAGCCTGGCCTTCCTTATAGCTGCCACCTCGGCATCCTTTTTCGCCTGCTTCTCGGCCTCTTTGGCTCTTTCGGCCTCCGCAGCCGCCTGACTGGCCTTCTCCTTGGCTGCCACCTCGGCATCCTTTTTCGCCTGCTTCTCGGCCTCCCTGGCTCTTTCGGCCTCCACAGCCGCCTGACTGGCCTTCTCCTTGGCTGCCCGCTCGGCGTCTTTTTTCGCCTGCTTATCGGCCTCCCTGGCTTTTTCGGCCTCCTCAGCCTCCAGCCGGGCTTTCCTTATAGCTGCCACCTCGGCATCCTTTTTCGCCTGCTTCTCGGCCTCCCTGGCTCTTTCGGCCTCCACAGCCTCCAGCCGGGCCTTCTCTTTGGCTGCCCGCTCGGCGTCTTTTTTCGCCTGCTTCTCGGCCTCCCTGGCTCTTTCGGCCTCCACAGCCTCCAGCCTGGCCTTCTCCTTGGCTGCCCGTTCGGCGTCTTTTTTCGCCTGCTTTGCAGCCTCTTTGGCCCGTTTAGCCTCCTCAGCCTCCAGCCGGGCCTTCTCTTTGGCTGCCTGCTCGGCCGTTTTTATCGCCTGCTTGACAGCCTCTTGGGTATTTTTAGCCTCCTCAGCCTCCTGCCTGGCCTTGTCCTTGGCTGGCCGCTCGGCATCTTTTTTCGATTGCATACTTCACCTCCGTCAGGGTGCCAAGTATCAGGAATTGGCCTGTTTCGGATTCAGGCCGGATTCGGCCGGTTCAGGGGTTGGCGGGCAATCACCCAGGCGATACCGGAAGTGCCCCGGTACCCGCTTCGCCCCATCGATCTCCCAGGGGGAGCAGTGGCGGGCTCGTTCACCTTTATAAAAAACGTACGATTCTCGGCCAGGATTCCGTCGCGACCCCAAATGCCGCCTCCCTCACTACCCAGCAGTATAGAAAGTAATTCACGAACTTGCAATAGTTCGGGACTTCGAGGAGGGTTTGCCGCTCCACGAAAAGCTCAGGCGAATCCCAGGAAAGACAGGCGCCGTCTGGTGGGCTCGGCAGGGATCGAACCTGCGACCAATCGGTTATGAGCCGACCGCTCTACCACTGAGCTACGAGCCCCGGGGGGGAACAGGTCGAGACCACAGGTGCCAACCCGCGCCCCAATTCTATCACCCTGCCCAGGCGCTGGCAAGACGCGGGCCCGCCGCCTCCGGCGAGGTACGGCCAGCCTTGACAAAAGAATACCCCCGGAGTATGTTCGGGCTATCGGATAATGTCACCAGGGGAAGGAGACAACCCATGGCCCCCTCTAAACGGACCAGTGATTATGTAAAATCAGATCTGGACCACGTCATCCACCCTGTTGGTATCATAGGCGACGAGAGCGACGTGGTTTTCACCGGGGGCCGCGGCATCATGCTCCAGGATACCGAGGGCCGGGAATACATCGATGGCACCGCCGGGGCGGCCAACGTAAATGTGGGGCACGGCCGCACGGAGATCGCCGAAGCGGCCATGGCGCAGATGAAGGAACTGGCTTTCTACGTCATCTTCCGGAACATGTCGCATACGGCGGTGGTGGACTGCGCGGAAAAGCTGGACGAGCTGACACCGGAGGGCCTGTCACGCTTCTTCTTCTGCTCGGGAGGCTCCGAGGCGGTGGAGACGGCCCTCAAGTTCACCCGCTTCTACTGGAGAAACCAGGGGACGAACAAGTTCAAGGTGATCGGCCTCTACGAAGGGTATCATGGCACCACCTTCGGGGCGATAAGCGCCGGGGCCATGGGCAAGGGCCGGAACTCGAAGGGTTTTGAGCCCCTGGTCCCCGGTTTCCTCCACATCCCCCGCTACTACTGCTATCGATGCGGCTTCGGCCTCAGCTATCCCGAGTGCCAGACCCACTGCGCCCGCTACCTGGAGGAGGTCATCAAGAGTGAGGGGCCCGATAGCGTGGCCGCCTTCATTGCCGAGCCGGCCCAGGGCGGGGGGGGCATGATCCCCCCACCCCCCGAGTACTGGCCCATAGTCCGGGAGATATGCACCCGGTACAATGTCCTCCTCATCGCCGACGAGGTCATCACCGGTTTCGGGAGGACGGGCAAGCTCTTCGCCCTGGAGCACTGGGGGGTGAAACCGGACATCATGACCATGGCCAAGGGCATCACCAGCGGCTATCTTCCCCTGGGGGCGGTGGCCGTGACCGATGAGATTCACCAGGGGCTGAAGACGCCGGGGTCTCCCCTGCCCCACCTCCTCACCTACAGCGGCCACCCTGCCTGCTGTGCGGCGGGGGTGAAGAACATGGAGATCCTGGTGGAGGAGGGGATGACCGAGAATGCGGCCCGGGTGGGCGAGTATCTTCAGAACCAGGCGAGGGGGCTGGGGGAGCTGCCCCTGGTGGGCGATGTCAGCGGTATCGGCCTGATGTGCGGCATCGAGCTGGTGGCGGACAAGGCCACCCGGAAGCCCCTGGACCAGCCCGCGAAGGTGCTGCAAAAGGTGCTGGTCCGGTGCCGGGAGAAGGGGCTTCTGCTGCGCACCTTCGGCGACCGCATCGGCATCAGCCCTCCCCTCCCCATCACCACCGGGGAGGTGGACCGCCTCATCGACATCCTGGGGCCGGTCCTGGCCGGCCTCGAGGCGGAGTGAGCGGGGCAAATCCCTCCCCACGAAAGGCGCGCGCCCCGGTCCGGATGGAAAGGGCCCAAGGAGTTAGGACATGTACGATGTAATCGTGGCCGGAGCCGGGCCCGGCGGTTCCATGGCCGCCATGAAGTGCGCTCAGCAGGGCCTCAAAACCCTCCTCCTGGAGCGTCAAACCCTGCCCCGGGACAAGGTCTGCACGGGCATGCTCATGGGCCCCATGGCCAACACCCTCATAGCCCAGGAGTTCGGCGATCTCCCGCCCCATGTCCTGACCACCCCGCCCCGCCTGGATGGGATCAAGCTGCTGGTCCCCGGGGCCGAGCCGGCCACCATCGAAAGGCCCATACCCATCGGCTGGAGGAAGGACCTGGACTACTGGATGACCCAGCGGGCCATGGAGGCGGGGGTGGAGGTCCGGGACGGCGTCCGGCTGGCCGGTATCGCCGAGACACCCCAGGGCTACAGCGTACAAGTTTCCTCCCAGGGCCGGACAGAGCATAACGAGGCCTCCTTCGTCATAGGCGCCGATGGCGGCAACTCAGCCAGCCGAAAAGCCCTCTTCCCCGGCCTCGAGGTCAAATACCTTCAGGCCCTGCGGGAGGTTTACCAGGCGGAGTTTCCCGCCGGCCTGGAGCGGGGATACATATACTTTGTGGTGCCTCCCCAATATATGCCCCTCTACTGGTGCACCCATCAAAAGGGAGACACCCTGGTCCTGGAGCTGGCCGGCAGAATGGACGACACCCGGGCCATGATGGACGGTGCCCGGGAGCTCCTGTCCCAGGACTACGGCCTCGACCTGGAGGGGAAGCTGAAATGGAAGGATGGCTGCCTGGAGCCCCTGCTGCACAGGGACCTGCTCTCCGGAACCTTCCCCCCGGCCAGGGGAAACGCCCTTCTGGTGGGGGATGCGGGGGGCTTTACCCTGCCGGTAAGCGGCGAGGGCATAGGCACCGCCCTGCAGAGCGCCATGGTGGCCGCCGCCTCGGTGGCCGAGGCCCGGAAGACCAACCGTAAGGCTGAGGAGTTCTACCTCCAGGGGATCAAGGGGCTGCTGGAAGGATTGAAGGGCCTCTACGACGCCACCAAGAACATCCGGCAGGAGGCGGCCAAGGGGCCGGAGCACCTGACCCGGGCCCTGGAACAGGCCTGGAGACAGACCCTGGAGCTGAAATAGCCGCCCCGGTCCGGGCGGCCCGGGCGAAAGATCAAGGTGTGGCGCGTACCAGGTCCACGGGCGCCTCGGAGAGCTCCATTTCCCCGTCCCGGCACGAGACGACTATGTTCTTGAGCCACTCCGGATTGCCCTCCTTCGGATAGTCGGTACGGTAATGGGACCCCCGGCTCTCCGTCCTCCGCAGGGCCGCCCTGGAGATTATCTCCCCTACGGTCAGCATGCCGCCCAGCTCGATGGCTTTAAGTAGCTCCGCGGGGCCGTTTACCGAGACCGCCCCCAACCGCTCCCGGAGCCGCGCCACCGTGCCCAGGGTATCATTAAGCCCTTGGGCACCCCGGATTATCCCCACCCCCTCCCACATGGCGCTCCGCAGCTCCCGGCGCAGCTCCCCGATATCCTCCCCACCCCGGGAGTGGGCCAGCGACTCCAGCCTCTCCCTCTCGTCGGCCAGCTCCCGCGCATCGAGGGAGGGCATCTTCATCCCCGCCGCCCGGAGGGCGGCGTTCCTCCCGGCCACGGTGCCGAAAACGAAGACCTCGGTAAGGGCGTTGGAGGTCAGCCTGTTGGCCCCGTGCACCCCCCCGCACACCTCCCCGGCGGCATACAGGCCGTCGAGCCGGGTCCGGGACTCCTCATCGATCATGACGCCACCCATGGTGAAATGGACGGTGGGGGCTACCCTGAACCGCTTGGTGCCCGGGGAGGCCCCTTTGGGCAGGAGCGCGCGCAGCTTTTGGACCTTTTCATCACTGAGATGGGAGAGGTCGAGCACCAGGCTCCCCTCCTCGCTCCTTCCCTCCTTGATCTCCAACATGATGGCCCTGGCCAGCCGGTCCCTGGTCATGACCATGGGGTCCTCGATGCCGTATTTGGGAAGGATATTCTCCCCCAGCGAGTTTCTGACCGCGGCCCCCTCCCTGGCCACCAGGTGCTCATAGACCACCAGCCCCGTTCCCCCGAAGTCCCCCGGAGAGGTGGGGTAGAACTGTATGAACTCCATATCCACCAGGGGAAGCCCCGCCTGGTAGGCCAGGGCATAGCCGTCGCCCGTGGACCCGGCCGCATTATTTGTCCGCAGAAATATCTGCCCCAACCCGGCTGCCGCCAGCACCGTCGCCTTGGCGGGGAAGACACGAGTGCCCCCCTCCCGGTCCAGCCCCACGGCCCCGGAAGCGGTGCTTCCCGCCCCCAGCAGCCGGGTTATCATCACCCCCTCCGCGAACCTCACCCCCAGGTCCAGGGCCTGGCGGCGCAGGGGCAGGGTGAATCCGGTCCCCAGGCGCTCCACGCAGTTTACGGTCCTGGCATGGGTATGGCCGGGAAGGTGCCCCAGCCGGATGCCCTCCTCGCCAATCGCGTATTTGACGCCTATCCGCTCCAGGTCCCGGACCAGCTCCCCACTCCCCCGGGTCATAACCTCCACCAGTCGCTGGTTATTCAGAAAGCAGCCGGAAGCCAGGGTATCCCTGAAGTGCACCTCGGGGGAATCCTGCGGGGCCCCCAGGCCCATGGTGGCGAAGGCCCCCCGGGCGATAGCGGTGTTGTTACCGTACCCCACCCGGGACTTGGAGACCAGCAGGACGTCCGCGCCCCTGCTTCTGGCCTCGATAGCCGCCCTCAACCCGGCCCCACCCCCCCCGATGACCAGGACATCGGCAGCCGTGGTTTCCGCAGCCTTAAATTTCATGTCTCACCTCAGGCGGGCTAGATTTTGTTGCCGGCCAGGAACCCTTCCTTCATGGCCTCGCCTATCCTTCGGGGCTCGACGCAGTCTCCGATGACATGGAGGTCCGCCACCTTCCCCTCCAGCGCCCCGACAAGCCCCCGGTTGGCCTTCATACCCCCGGCCAGGACCACGGTATCCGCCTCCAGGAAGCGGCTTTCGCCCTCCCGCTGGAACCGGACACCCTCGGCCGTTATCTCCTGGGCCGTCATATTGGCCTCCACCACGATACCCAGCTTTTTCATTCGGAGCATCACACCCCACCGTGTGGTCGAGCCGATATCGTGCCCGATGCGCGGCTGGCGCGAGGTGATAGTGACCTTTTTGCCCTTGGTGGCCAGAAACTCGGCCGCCTCGCAGCCGATCAACCCCCCACCCACCACCACCACCCGCTCACCGGTTCCCGTGACCCCGTTCAGGACATCCAGGGGAGAGGCCACATTGCTCCCCCCGACCCCCGGTATGTCCGGGAAATCCGGCGACGCCCCCGCGGCCAGAATCACCACATCGGGCTTCGCCTCGGCGACGGTCTGGGCTGTGACCTCCACGCCGAGTTTGACCTCGACACCGGCCTTTTTGAGCTGGGTGCTGAGATAGGGGACAATATTGCCGATCTCGCCCTTGGCGGGCGACACCGAGGCCGCCGGGAGCTGGCCCCCCAGGGCTTTCTCCTTTTCGTAGAGGGAGACCTGATGGCCCCGCAGGGCCGCAACCCGGGCGGCTTCCATTCCCCCGGGCCCGCTGCCCACCACCATGACCCTCTTCTTAGCCGCCGCCGGGCGGACCTGATAATCGTCCTCCCCCTCAAACCCCATCCTGGGGTTCACGATGCACCCCACCGGGAGAGGCGGCATGGCAAAGAGCCGGTCGAAGCAGTACTGGCAGCAACCCACGCAGGGGGCGATATCCTCCCGGCGCCCCTCGGCCACCTTCCGGGGAAGATCGGGGTCGGCGAACAGGGGGCGGGCCATCTCCCAGAAATCGAGCTTCCCCTCGGCTATGGCCTTCTCCGCCACCTCAGGGCCGTTTAGCCTGTAGGCCATTAGGACCGGGACGCTGAGGGCCTTTTTCATCCCCTCGGCCAGGTAGAGCCAGTACCCCGAGGGGACCTCCGAGGTTATGGCCGGGACCCGGGAGTCGTGCCAGCCCACGGAGACGCTGATGGCATCCATCCCGGCCTCCTGCGCCATCTGGGCGATCTTTCTCATTTCCTCCGGGGTGTTGCCCCCCTCCGACAGCTCGTCCCCGCAGATCCGGCTTATGATGGGGCAGTCACTTCCCACCTTTCCCCGTACCGCTTCGATGGTTTCCACCAGGACTCTGGCCCTGTTCTCCAGGCTGCCCCCATATTT